>CAXTCH010000313.1:0-4682 GCA_964241945.1 uncultured Mucilaginibacter sp. | reverse complement strand
GAGACCAGCCCCTGTCATACGATAAATCATCCACTACCACGGTAGCCACCAGCAGACAGGCTGCCAGGCCAATGGTTAATCCGGTGATATTAATCAGCGAATACACCTTATTGCGCAACAAATTACGCCAGGCAATTTTGATATAGTTTTTTATCATGACGAGTGGTTTAATTAGTTCATTAGGGGTATTGTAGCGAACAAACTATCTTTTTGACTTTTTAATTTTGAGTTTTAACTTCATTGTCTATTCACTTCGCAGGCTTTTTATCGGGTTAGCCAGCGCCGCTTTAACGGCCTGAAAGCTTACCGTGGCCAGGGCAATAATAATAGTGATCAAGCCGGCCAGGGCCATCATCCACCAGTTAAGGTCAATGCGGTACTCGTAATGCTGCAGCCATTTGTTTAAAATCCAGATGGAAAAAGGGATAGCAATAATAATGGCGATGCCCACCAGCTTTAAAAAGTCTTTGGATAACAGGGCAGTCAGTCCCGCAACGCTGGCGCCCAGCACTTTGCGTACGCCAATCTCTTTTACCCGCTGCTCGGCGGCATAGGTGGCCATGCCCAGCAGCCCCAGGCACGAAATGATGATGGCCAGGCCCCCGAATAAATTGGCTAACCGGCCCAGCAACTGCTCGTTCTGAAATTTTTGCTCAAAGTCGCTGTCCACAAACCGGAGGTCGGGCGGGTAAGCCGGGTTCATCTCCTTCAGCGCACTTTCTACACGGCTCACTGACTGGCCGATGCTGTTATGGCTGTTGAGCCGCAGGGCAATGATACTGCCGCCGTTGTAGCATTCCGAAATCATGGGGCGCGTTTTTTCATAAGGCGCACCCCATACAAAATCCTGATAAATACCGATTACGGTCAAAGGCTGGCCATCCCAGGTTATTATTGCGCCCACAGGATGTTTGAGGTGCATAATATTGGCCAGCGCCTGGTTGATCATTACCGTTTTATGAGCCGTATCTGCCGG
Source organism: uncultured Mucilaginibacter sp. (assembly GCA_964241945.1). Classification (GTDB taxonomy): domain Bacteria; phylum Bacteroidota; class Bacteroidia; order Sphingobacteriales; family Sphingobacteriaceae; genus Mucilaginibacter. The sequence goes on along the minus strand of CAXTCH010000313.1, from coordinate 3,706 downwards.
GAATTGAGCTGAAAACTCGCGGCCTTGCACCAATTTGGTACCGGCAGCTTCAATAAAATTAAAGCCAACATGAAAAATATCCACCAGCACTTTTTGGTCTTCCTGCTTGCCGGGCCATGACACGCCCCAAGTGTTATTGCCGCTATTATTAATACTGGTTGAAAAACTGGTAGCGGCCGTAATCACGCCTTCATTTTTCAGCCGGTTAACCAGCACTTCTGCACTCTGCTGCAAGTTGCCCTCGGCAGGAATTTCTATCATATTGCCCTTGTCGAAACCAATGGGCTTGTTTTTAACAAAATTAATTTGCCGGTAAATGCAGATAGTAGCCGTAATTAAAAATACGGTAAAGGCAAATTGTATCACCACCAGTACCTTACGCACCGGAACGGCCCCTTTACCGCCTTTAAATACGCCCTTTAATACTTTAATCGGCTCAAAAGAAGATAAATAGAACGCCGGATAACTGCCCGATACCACACCTGTTAATATGGCAAAACCCAGCAGGCAGATATATACTGCCCCCTGCTGATAAGGAATGGATAAATGCAAATTGAGCCACTGGTTAAAGAAAGGCACCACAACCACCAGCAGCAATACGCTGATAACCATGGCGATAAACGACATCAGCACCGCCTCGGCCATAAACTGCCGGATGAGCAGCCGGCGGCTGGAACCGATAGCCTTGCGGATGCCTACCTCCTTGGCCCGCTCTTCGGAGCGCGCGGTTGACAGGTTCATGAAATTGGCGCAGGCAATTAACAAAATACATACGGCCAGCACCTCAAACAAATGTACCTGCTCAATCAGCCCGCCAACGGGTTTGCCGTTTTCAAATTGCGAGTACAGGTGCCGTTTGCCGAAGGGATATAAAAAGGCTTCGCTTTTGCTGCCCTTGTCGCCGTCCTGGTGAAGGCCCAGCATTTTACGCACCACGGCATCGGCCTGACTGTACGAACGGTTGCTTTTAAGCTGCACCAATATCTGGCAAAAGTTGTTTCCCCAACCCGAAGTTTTTATCCAGGAAGCATTTTCTGTTTCAAACAAAGCCCAGGGCAGCACATAGTCAAACTGAAAAGAAGAATTTTGCGCTGGCTTTTTAATTACGCCGCTCACCATCAGGGCAGTGCTGTTGTTGCGCTTCACCAATTTGTTCATTGGGTCTTGGTTACCGAACAGGGCCTTGGCCGTTTCATCGGTAATTACAATGGAATTGGGCTGAGCCAGTGCCGTTGCAGCGTTGCCTTTAATGAAGTGATAGTTAAATATCGAAAAGAAAGCATGATCGGCAAATATGCCGCTCATGCGTAAGCGCTGCTGCTGCCAGCCAATCAGGCCTTCGGCCGAATAGGTAACCACGCGTGAAACCTGCTCAACGCCGGGCACCGTGGTCTTAATGGCGTCGGCCATTACCCCGGGTGTGGAAGCAAAGGTGTAAATTTTCCCGTCGCCGGGCTGATTGTTTTCAATCAGATACGTCCGGCTGATATCGCCATACTGCCGGTTGTAACTTAAATGATAAGATATATAAAGCAGGAGCAGCAAACAGCTGGTCATGCCCAGGGCCAGGCCGCCGATATTAAGCAGCGAGAAGCCCGGATGCTTACGCAGGTTACGCCAGGCAATGGTGAGATAATTAATAATCATAATATTTTGATAATTTCCAGTAAATTACTCACTCTTCAGGCTCTGCGCTGGGTTAACTATAGCAGCTTTTATGGTTTGATAACTGATGGTAAGTACTGCTATAAACAGGGTGAGCACCGCAGCCGAAACAAAAATCCAAGGACTAAGCATGGTATGATAGGCATAGGTACCTAACCATTTGCTCATTCCCCACCAGGCTACCGGCGCAGCCAGTACAAAAGAGAGCATCACCAGTTTCAGAAAATCTTTTGACAGCAAAAGTGTAATACCGGCTACTGAAGCGCCCAACACTTTGCGTACGCCAATTTCCTTTACCCGGTTTTGCGCCATATAAGCCGCCAGCCCGAATAAACCAAGGCAAGAAATAATAATACTCAATGCTGAAAACAGGGCTGCCAGTTTGCCTACCTGTTGTTCGTTATTAAATTTAGCTGCATATTCGGTATCTACAAATTTGTACTCAAACGGATCGCCGGCACTGTATTTTTTAAAGATGCTCTCAATTGTATGCAGGTTATCGGCAGTAGCATGTGCCGAATTGAGCTTAAAGTTGACCGCCTGATACCAGGGGTGTGGACCGCCAATAATCATCGGGGTTACCGGTTCATAAGGTGATTCCAGAATAAAATCTTTAATTACGCCCACAATATGTACTTTGTCGGTACCCATCATAATGTTTTCACCTATGGGCTGTTTAAGCTGCATTACCTTTAAGGCCGCTTCATTAATGAGCGCCCCTGCAGAGTCTGTTGGATAACTTTTATAGTCCAAATCTCTTCCTTCTACCAGCGCCAGTCCCATGATATGCGCAAAATCACCATCGGTATGATAGGTATTGAACACCTGTTTATTATTAGGGTCGCCGCCCGGCCATGTAATTCCCACCTGGTTGCTCCACATCTGTGTGATAGGGGCGCTGGTGCGGTTTACGGCGGTAACCGCACCGCTGGCTAATAAGTCATTATGTATGGCTGTGTAATGATCAGTGTAAGCTTTCTGCATAAGCGTGTACACCAGGTTGTTTTTATTATAGCCGGTTTGCCTGCTTTGTGCATATACAATTTGCCGGTGTACAATGAGAGTACATATGATGAGAGCGATAGCGAACGTAAATTGTGATACCACCAGCACTTTGCGGGGAGTGATGGGCGAATTGACCGCTTTGAAAGTACCCTTTAATACTTTTACTGGTTTAAAAGATGATAGAAAAAAGGCTGGATAGCTGCCAGCCGCAAACCCGGTAACCAATATAAAAGATAGAAATACTACCCAAAACAGCCAGCTTTGGTAGGGCACAAAAAGCATCTTTTCGGTAAGCAGGTTAAAAGCAGGCAAACTTACCTGAATGGCAATTAAGGCAATAAATCCTGCAATGGCGGCAAGCAGCACAGACTCGGCTATGAACTGAAAAATAAGTAAGCCCTTTGTTGCACCGGCAACTTTCCGTACCCCTACTTCCTTGGCCCGCTTTTCACTTCGGGCGGTGCTGAGGTTCATAAAATTGATACAGGCAATTAACAATATAAAGACAGCTATTACACTAAATAACCGTACTACCTCAATGCGACCGCCTTTTACCTGCCCTTTGTCATCAAACTCCGAATATAAACGCCATTTGCCGGCCGGATGAAGAAAAATAGACAGGTCTTTGGTATAGCTATTGTTCCCATGAGTTTTTATCACATTGCGTACCGCTTTATCGGCCGCCTGCTCTGATACACCTTTTTTAAGCAATACGTAGGTATATACCGAGTTATTACCCCAGGAATTATCATCGCCCCCGCGAGTTTTTAAGAACGCCCAGGGCAACAAGCATTCAAAGTCGAACGAAGAATTATTGGGAAGATTTTTTAAGACTGCTGAAACGGTAAGCATAGCCGTGTTATCAACTTTTAAAGTTTTGCCCACTGCGTTAGCTGTACCAAAAAGCTTAATGGCCGTTTTTTCAGTAGGTACCAGTGTATTGGCATTTTGCAAAGCAGTAACAGCATTTCCGGATATTAGTGGCAGGTTGAACATGGCAATGAAACCCGGATCGGTATATCGCATGCTTACATTA
>CAXTCH010000312.1:0-4694 GCA_964241945.1 uncultured Mucilaginibacter sp. | reverse complement strand
AGCAGCCATTGTTTATTGGCAATGGCCTTGGTTTTTGAGCGGAGTAAGGAAATAAAATCATCTACGCCAATCGGTTCGTTACCGTTGCCATGAATCAGCACGATGCTGCCATTCATGGGTTGCTGCCCTTTAGCCAGCCAGGCATCCGTGCCAATAGGGATTAACCCGAAATTGGTAATGCTGTACACCAGTTGCTGGTCGGATACCAAACCCGGAAACCGGAAGAAGCAGGAAGGCAGCAAGCCGTTGCGCAGCATGGCCTTTTCGGTTTCCAGTACTTCGTAACTAATGTTGGTACCCGGTTCCAGCAAAAAATTCTCCTTTAGCGGCAGGCTTTTGCTTACCCGGTGATTGTAGGAGTGGTTTACCCAGGTGATGTATACCTCCTGCTTTTGCTGCTGCTGTTTCAGCCAGGTCAGGTCCTGCGGGTGCTGCTGCATCCAAATCCCGGTAACGGATAAGGCGATAGGAACCGGTTTTTCTACTTTGGCAAATTCGGCAAACATATCTGTAAAGATACGCCGGTCGAGCGGGCGGTGCGAGGGGCATAAATCGGCAGTGAGGCTGACGCCGGTCTCCTTGGGCAGGCCGCGCTCAATGCCGGCATCCTGCACATTTACCGAATGGTTCTCGGCATCTTTCAAAGCTTTGGCATATGGCGAGGACGAGAATACATCCCGCAACTGCGCCAAAGTTATGGGTTTTACCGGATAGGCGTTCACTTCATCCACCCGGGTTATCAGCGTATGCGGGTTCACCATTACATAATAATTGCGCCCGTCGTTCTTAAAACTGCGGAGAATAATCCAGTCATCGGGGGCACGCCGGGCCCATCCGTAGTATACTTTATAGTTACTGATTTTTAAATAATTGGCCTGACCAAGCGCTGTAAGGGTAAAGAGGAAACAAAAGATAAAAAGTAAAATAGGCGCAAGTTGAATTTTCATGGTATGATTGCAAATCATTTCAGCAATGAAAATGTTTGTTGAACAAAGTACGTTTTTTTGAAACTTAACTTTTAATTGTATGGTCCGCCTGTCTGTAAATATCAATAAAGTAGCCACCCTGCGCAATGCCCGCGGCGGTAACAATCCCGATTTAATAAAAGTAGCTTTAGACTGTGAACGCTTCGGCGCCCAAGGAATCACCGTACACCCCCGTCCCGACGAACGGCATATCCGGTACGACGACGTTTACCAGTTGAAGGAGGTGCTGACCACCGAATTCAACATTGAAGGCAACTGCGACGAGCAAAAATTTGTAGACCTGGTATTGGCGGTAAAGCCCGCACAGGTAACGCTGGTACCCGATGCACAAAATCAAATTACCTCCAACCATGGCTGGGATACCATTGAATACCAAAGGTATCTAACTGACATTGTTTCTACCTTTAAAAAGGAGGGTATCCGGGTGTCATTATTTGTTGACCCGCTGCCTAAGATGGTAGAAGGCGCAGCCGAAACCGGAACTGACCGGGTGGAATTGTACACTGAAGCCTACGCCCGGCATTACCAGCAGGGAATTGACCTGGCCGCAGCCCCTTACATACAGGCAGCAGAAGTGGCCCAACAAACGGGCCTGGGCTTGAATGCAGGGCATGACCTCGACCTCGAAAACCTGAAATACTTTGCTGAAAACGTACCCGGTTTGCAGGAGGTAAGCATCGGCCATGCACTTATTTGTGACGCTTTGTATTACGGCTTGGAGAACACGATACAGCAATATTTACGGCAGCTGACAGGCGCTTATCTGCAGTGATAAATGCTTATGTAAACGCAGGGTAACAATTGATTTATGGATTGATAGTCCGTGCCTAAAAGTATACCTTTGCAGCAAAAATTTTAGAGGGCTTTTCGTTCTATGAAACTGAATGTTGATTACCAGGAGAAATTCCAGTCACGGCACATTGCACCCAACGCAGCTGACACTGCCAAAATGCTCAAAACTGTTGGTGTAAATTCAATAGATGAGCTGATTGAGCAAACCGTACCGGCCAAAATCCGTTTAAAAAATCCATTGAATTTGCCCGCTGCTAAGAGCGAGTTTGATTACCTGAGCACGCTGCGCCAAACCGCATCTAAAAACAGGGTATTCAAATCGTACATCGGGCAGGGGTATTATGACGTGATTGTACCGGGCGTTATTCAGCGCAATATTCTGGAAAACCCGGGATGGTATACGCAATATACGCCCTACCAGGCCGAAATTGCCCAGGGCCGTTTACAGGCGCTGCTCAATTTTCAAACCATGGTGATTGACCTCACCGGAATGGAAATTGCCAATGCTTCGCTGTTAGACGAAGGTACTGCCGCCGCCGAGGCGATGTTTATGCAGTACAGTCTGCGTAAAAATCAAAAAGCAAACGTGTTTTTTGTGTCCGAAGAGGTGTTTCCGCAGACTATTGACATCTTAAAAACCCGCTCACAACCTTACGGCATTGAATTGCAGATCGGCGATCACCGTGAGGTGGAACTGACCGACGATATGTTCGGCGCCATTGTGCAATATCCGGCAGGTAATGGCGAGGTGTTTGATTACACAAATTTTGCTGCACAGGCACATCAAAAAAATATAAAGCTTACCGTAGTTGCCGACCTGATGAGTTTGGTGCTATTGACCCCCCCGGGCGAATGGGGCGCCGATATTGTGGTAGGCACCAGTCAGCGTTTTGGCGTACCGATGGGCTTTGGCGGTCCGCATGCGGCTTTCTTTGCCACCAAAGAGGAGTACAAGCGTTCCATGCCGGGCCGTATCATTGGCGTAACGGTAGACAGCGCCGGTAATTATGCTTTACGTATGGCGCTGCAAACCCGCGAGCAGCACATCCGCCGTGATAAGGCAACTTCCAATATTTGTACCGCTCAGGCATTGCTGGCTATTATGGCCGGTATGTACGGCGTGTATCACGGCCCCAAAGGTTTACAATTGATTGCCGAACGCATACATGGCCTGGCAGTATTGCTGACTAAAAGCCTGGAACAGTTAGGTTATCAGCAACTGAACCCGGCCTACTTTGATACCTTGAAATTTGACTTAGGCGAATTGGCCGGCCCCATCCACGCCGAAGCGCTGAACAACGAGGTTAACCTGCATTATCAGGGCTCGGTAGTCACTATTGCTATTGATGAAACTGCCGAAGTAAAAGATATTGAAACGCTTATTCGCTTTTTTGCCAAAGTAAAGGGCAAAACGCTGAATGATGTAGGTTTGAATGAACTGAAAGCCAACCTGGAAACGGTAATTCCGGTTGGGTTACAGCGCCGGTCCGTTTTCTTAACGCATCCGATATTTAATTCGCACCATTCGGAACACGAGATGCTGCGTTATATTAAATCATTAGAAGCCAAAGATTTATCGCTTTGCCATTCTATGATTGCCCTGGGTTCATGTACCATGAAGCTGAATGCCACTACCGAAATGATACCGGTAACCTGGCCTGAGTTTGGTAAACTGCACCCGTTCGCGCCGGCCGACCAGACCGGCGGCTACATGCAGCTGTTTGATGAACTGAATAACTGGCTAAGCGAAATTACCGGCTTCGCCGCTATGAGCCTTCAGCCGAATGCCGGTGCACAAGGTGAATATGCCGGTCTAATGGTAATCCGCGCGTATCACCACGACCGGGGCGATACACATCGTAACATCGCCCTTATTCCTTCGTCAGCCCACGGTACCAACCCTGCTTCGGCAGCCATGGCCGGTATGAAAATCATCGTGGTAAAATGTGATGACAACGGTAACATTGACGTAGCCGACCTGAAAGCCAAAGCCGAACAGTACAGCAACGAGCTAAGCTGCCTGATGGTGACCTATCCGTCTACTCATGGGGTATTTGAAGAGTCGATTATCGAAATCTGCGACATCATTCATCAGCATGGCGGACAAGTGTACATGGACGGCGCAAACATGAATGCGCAGGTAGGCTTAACCAGTCCGGCTAACATTGGAGCCGATGTTTGCCACCTTAATTTACATAAAACTTTCTGTATTCCTCACGGTGGTGGCGGCCCCGGCATGGGACCTATCGGCGTAGCTAAGCACTTGGTGCCTTACCTGCCCGGCCATGCCGTAGTGGATATTGATAAAGGTAAATCTATCCATGCCGTTTCGGCAGCGCCCTGGGGATCAGCTTCTATTTTGGTGATTTCTCATGCCTATATTGCCATGATGGGTGCTGATGGCTTAACCAACGCCACTAAGTATGCTATCCTGAATGCGAATTATATTAAATCGCGCCTCGAGAAGCATTATCCGGTGTTATACGCAGGTTCCAGGGGCCGTTGTGCGCACGAAATGATTTTGGATTGCCGCACCTTCAAGAATTTCGGCATTGAGGTAACCGATATTGCCAAACGTTTGATGGATTATGGTTTCCACGCACCAACTGTTTCTTTCCCGGTAGCCGGTACCTTAATGGTAGAGCCTACCGAGTCGGAGCCTAAACACGAACTTGACCGTTTTTGTGATGCCATGATTGCCATTCGACATGAAATTGAGGATGTTCAAAACGGCTTGCTGGATAAAACTGACAACCCGCTCAAAAATGCGCCGCATACCGCTGCAGTAATTACCGCTAATGAATGGGCGCATAGCTATACCCGCCAAAAGGCCGCCTTCCCGCTGCCTTATGTAACGGACTATAAGTTCTGGCCATCTGTAGGTCGTGTAAATGATACTTACGGCGACCGTACGCT
>CAXTCH010000311.1:0-4699 GCA_964241945.1 uncultured Mucilaginibacter sp. | reverse complement strand
AGATACACGAATTGGAAAAGCAACTGAATATTCCGGTGATAAGATACAATCGCTTATTAAATCAGGATGCAAAGACCTTGTTTGATAAAAATGCTTTTAATCTGGCGGCCTATGTTAATGATGCCTCATTTGGTATGACGGAAGAAAAAATTGCCTTGGGTAAAATGTTGTTCAGTGATCCGGTATTGTCCGGCGGTCATGGTCGCAGCTGCCGGACCTGTCATCAGCCGGAAAAGGCATTTGCCGACGGCTTGCCGGTTAATGTTGATGTAAACAACGGCGTCCCACTTAAAAGAAATACTCCTACTTTAATTAATGCCGCATTGCAACCCTCACTGTTTTATGACATCCGGGCGAATGCTTTGGAAGACCAAGCCCTGGATGTAATACATAACCCACAGGAAATGCATGGGTCTATCCGTAAGGCAGCTTTGTCGCTATGGAAAAATTCAGGTTACCGGCAGCAATTTACAGCTGCATTTCCTAAACCCGGCCGAAATAGTATCGACTCAACGGAAATAGTAAATGCCTTGGGCTCCTACGTGCGCAGCTTAACGCTACTAAACAGCCGTTTTGATGCTTACATGCGAGGTAACAGCCATGCGATGAATCAGCAGGAAATCAGTGAATTTAATTTGTTTATGGGCAAAGCCAAATGCGGCACCTGTCATTATATGCCTCTATTTAACGGCACCTTTCCGCCGCGATTTGTAAAAATTGAAACTGAAGTGATCGGCGTTCCGCAATCTGCAAACGGGAAAGCCATTGATGTAGACATGGGCAGGTATACGCTGATTAAACTTGATGCTTTTAAACATGCCTTTAAAACCACCACAATACGCAACGCCGGCCGTACAGATCCGTACATGCACAACGGTGTGTTTCAAAATCTTAATCAGGTAGTTGATTTTTATAACAAGGGCGGCGGTACAGGCTTGGGCTTCAAAGTTGATAACCAGACTTTGCCTTTTGATAAACTTAACCTAAATAAAAAAGAATGTGACGAGTTGGTCGCTTTTATTAAAAGTTTAGACAGTAAAAGTTAATAACTGTAATCAGCGGTTATCACTCACTTTATTTTTATAAGCAATCCATACATAAACGGGCACACTTATCATTAAGCCGATAAATCCGCTGTAAACTGCTCTTTCGCCGGTACCTGCAATAGCCCAGAGGGCATAAGCAAAGGCCGTTAAAGACAGTGATACAGCAGAGAATATATTTTTATCCTGATCTTTGCGGTTTTTCAATCGTACCATTAAATAAGCTATGGAAGAAAACAGGTAAGGTATAAACACCATAAACACGGCCAGCAACAATAAAAATTTATACTGCTCTACCAAGCCCTTTGTATAATTCATGATCATAAACGCCGACACGAGCAAGCTGTTGATGATCATTCCCATATAAGGAACGCCCCGCTTATTTTCTCGTGCAAACAAGGCAGGGAACAGGCGATCTTTAGCAATAGCATAAGGAATTTGTCCTTGTATCAATATCCAACCATTCAATGCGCCAAAAGCGGCTATAGCAATACCGGCGCTTACCCAATAACGGGCCTGTGGTCCGGATAACTGTTCGGCGGCATCAGCAAAGGGAGTTACGGAATGTTGTAATTCCCCGGCCGGTAGCATGCCCATTACACTAATGCTTCCCAATAAATAAATGATTACGGCAATCAGTAAACCCAATAGCGTAGCACGTTGTACCGTCCGGGCCGGATTTTCCACATCACCGGCAGGAATGGCGGCGCTTTCAATACCCACCAGGGCAAACACAGTGAAAGCTGCGGTAGCAGTAATGGCCGAGAAAGCAGAGGTGCCACTACTGTTAAAAGGATGAAAATTGGCCGCCCGGATAAAAAACAGTCCGCCAATGCCGACTACCAATAAGGGAAGTATTTTCAACAGCGTGGTAATTAGCTGTACGGTACCCGATATGGCAATGCCCCGGGTGTTAACCCAGGTAAGCAGCCAGATTGCACACAAACCGGTAAGTACTGCAGCAACCGGACTGCCGGATAACACCGGAAAAAATGCGCTCAACGCGCTCACTAATGATATTACAATAGCAGCGTTGGCGCAGGAAAGCGCAATGGCATAACTCCAGGCTACCAGGAAACCTGCAAAGTCGCCGAAGCCATTGCGGGTGTAGGCATAAGGTCCGCCGGTAAGGCCCGGCAGCAGCCGGCTTAAATTGCTGAATACTTTAGCCAGAAAGAAGGTACCCAATGCAGAAAAGGCCCACCCCAGTAAACTAATACTCCCAAATGAAGCCAGTACGGCCGGCAGCAGGAAAACGCCTGCGCCAATCATATTGCCTACCACCAGCGAGGTACTGGTCCACAAGCCTAATTTCTTTTTTGTGATGCCGGATTCAATTGCCATTAATGGGAGGTTGTAAAGCACGACTAAGGTAATAATAATCCGCCATCCGTATGGACAGCCAAAAGGTTTATGGTAGTTTGTCATCAGGCTATTTTGCAACTCCTGAAAATTATCTACTTTTAGCAAGCACATGGAACAAAAAAATAATAAAAAGATGATCTGGGCCTGGTCAATGTTCGATTGGGCTAACTCCTCTTATAATCTGGTTATTACGTCTACCGTTTTCCCGGCTTATTATACGGCTATTACCACTACCAAGCAATACGGAGATAAGGTGCGCTTTTTCGGTCATCAGTATGTGAATACTGCATTGTTCAATTATGTGCTGGCATTTTCTTATCTGCTTATTGTGTTGATGTTGCCTATCCTGACTTCCATTGCTGATTACCGTGGAAACAAAAAGGCTTATCTCCGGGCATTTACGGTTATTGGCAGTCTGGCTTGCTTAGGCTTGTGGTTTTTAAAACCTGATGAGCCTTTGGAATTGGGCATGATTTGCTTCGGTATTGCGGCTATCGGTTACAGCGGCGGATTCGTGTTTTATAATTCATACCTGCCACAAATTGCCACGCCCGATCAGCAGGATGCCGTAAGCGCCAAAGGATTTACCTATGGTTACATTGGCAGCGTAATTTTACAGATCGCTTGCTTCGTTATTATCTCCTTTCCGCATGCTTTCTTATTGCCTGATGATACCGCCGCTGTGCGGGTTTCATTTATACTGGTAGGTTTATGGTGGATTGGTTTTTCATTGATTCCGTTTAAAATTCTGCCCCGCGGCGAAGCCAATGCAAACAGCCATCAATATAATATATTTACCGGGGGCTTCAGGGAACTGGCTAAGGTTTGGCAAAATATAAAAAGTATGCCGCTGTTAAAGCGGTATCTGCCGGCATTCTTTTTATATTCGGTAGGGGTACAAACGGTGATGCTGGTGGCTGCTAATTTTGGAGCCAAGGTACTGCACATGAGTGATACACAGTTGATCGTCATTGTACTCATTATACAGCTTGTTGCTATTGCCGGCGCTTGGGCTTTTTCCAAAATGTCGTCTAAATATGGCAATGTCAAGGCGCTGATTGCTATTGTAAGTATTTGGACTCTGGTGTGTATAGGAGCATATTTCATCACACAGGCAAATGAATTTTATGTACTGGCCACAGTTGTAGGCGTGGTTATGGGAGGGGTGCAGTCTTTATCCCGTTCCACCTACTCTAAGTATATCCCGGAAAATATACCTGATACTGCTTCTTATTTCAGCTTTTATGACGTAACCGAGAAAATATCCATTGTAATCGGTTTATTTGCATTCGGTTTTATCGAGGCCCTTACCGGTAATATGCGATACTCCATTATTTTGCTCGATGTATTTTTTGTGTCGGGATTACTGTTATTAATTGCATTATTAAATAAAGAGCGCAAAGGCATTGCTGCAACTGCGCTTGCTATTGAAGAAGTGAAGAACTAATGAAGGTTGAACTGTTTGTACCCTGCTTTATTGATCAGCTGTTTCCGGGCACTGCCTTTAACACCTTAAAAGTGTTGGAAAAGGCAGGATGCAATGTGCATTACAATCCGCAGCAAACCTGTTGCGGGCAGCCGGCTTTTAACGCCGGTTTTTGGGATGAAGCCAAGGCAGTAGGCAAAAAGTTTCTGGATGATTTTGATGAAGAAAGCATTATCGTGATGCCATCTGCCTCCTGCACCGGCATGGTACGAAATTATTACAGTGATTTGTTTACCAATACCACCTCACACAACAAATGCCGCGCGGTGCAGGCCAATATTTATGAACTGTCGGACTTTTTAGTAAATATTTTGCAGGTAGATTACTTTGGCGCTGAATTGGACGGGCGTGCGGTCTATCACGATAGCTGCAGCGGTTTGCGGGAGTGTAAGATCAAAGCCGAGCCACGCCAGTTACTGGATAAGGTACTGGGCCTCGAAATGGTGGAACTGAAAGCCGGCGAAACCTGCTGCGGCTTCGGCGGCACCTTTGCCGTTAAATTCGATGCTATCTCCAGCGCTATGGCGCAGCAAAAGGTTAATAATGCCCTGGATGCCGGCGCGCAGTATATTATCTCCACCGATGCATCCTGCCTGATGCACCTGCAAAATTACATTGATAAAGATCAGTTGTCTATACAAACCATCCACCTGGCTGATGTACTGGCACATGGTTGGGGAAATATCTAAGTGGTATTTCACAATTAATTCTACCTTTGCCTTCCACGAAAAATCACTTGGTAAGTGATTAGATTTTTAGTATATTTATACATAAACGAACAATAAATCATAGTTGTACATGATTA
>CAXTCH010000310.1:0-4705 GCA_964241945.1 uncultured Mucilaginibacter sp. | reverse complement strand
TCGGCAGGCGGGGTATAAGCTTCTACCTTCAGGCCATTTTTAGGAGCATCTAAAGCGCAGGCATTACGTACCAAATCCTGGCCGGCGGTAGTTTGGCAAATATCAGCAGGGCACAGGTTAAAGCTCTCGCCGGTGGTGTACACCCGGATGGCATATAAATATTTGCCGCCTAAAGTTTCTACACGGGTAATATAACCGCCCCGTGCAGGAATAAACTCCTGAACCAGCGCGGTATGGTCTACCCCGAAGTCGATCTGGTTATTTTGAATCGCTTCGCGCACTTCCTCAATCGAATTAAATTTTTCAATGCCGGCACCGCTGCCCCCGATATTGGCTTTCACCACAATCGGGAAACGTAAGCCTTCGGCCGCCTGCTCAATTTGCGAAACATGATTTACCACTCTCGATTTCGGATATTTAATGCCCAGCTGCTGCATTAAAATCATTTGCAGCGCTTTCGAAGTTTCGTAAGTAAAAGCTTTATAGCCGTTCAATACGCGGATGCCATGAATTTCCAGGTGCTTCAGGTAATTCAGGGTATAAAAGGTGCCCTGGATGCCATCGCGCAGGTAAGCTGAAGGACTCATGCGGTTAAAGAATAGCGAAAACTCGGGTTTGCCTTCTTCAATAGCGAAGCTATGTTGTGTAGGGTTGATGGAAACATAAGGCAGTCCTCGTTTCTCAAGCTCGGCAATAAGCGGCTTAAACCAATCCGGATGTTCGTGGAATATAGCAATAGGGTGCATAATGAGTAATATATAGTTTAACCAAATTTAACCAACCCTTTGGCCGCATACAATACGCTATTGTTAAGCGCAGGTAATTAAAATAGGCCGCCGGGGTTGAAATTGACCAAAAGTAGAAAATCTACCAGATTAGTAGAGTAATTGTATTATTTATATTACAAATTAATTTTATAAACAAAATTAATTAATCAGTAAATTGGGCTTTTACTTTAACCTTTTCCCAAACATGATTCGATGTTATGCCCTCATATCTTTTATTGGTATAAGTTTACTAATAAGCAAAGCTGCGCAATGCCAGCACAGAGCTGTCGATTCTGCCAATATCACTATCGCGGCTTATTACCATCAGGCTATCAATCAGGCTTCGGGCTTATATAATGGCATTGAATATCAGTTTCATGCACCCAATATTGTAGGGAATGCATTTTTTCTGAATAACGATTGGAACCAGGGGAGTGTAGTTTATGAGCAGGTATTGTATCCTAAAGTTCCTTTAAGGTATGATTTGGTTGAAGATCAACTGATAGCTTTATCATATACAGAGGTGTTGCCCTATGTGCTAAACCGCGATAAAGTTCAGTCTTTCAACATCGCAAACCATCATTTTGTGTATGTGCCTGCGGACAGTTTACAAAAGTCTTTTGATTCAGGCTTTTATGAGCAGCTTTATAATGGTAAAACTGAGGTACTGGTGAGAAGAACAGAAACGATATCAACCACCTCGGGTCTCACCTCGCTGGAATCCAAATACAATGGCAAAACCCGCTACTATATCATGAATAAAGGATTGTTTTACGATGTTTCGGGAAACGGTTCAGTAGTCAGCGCTTTAAAAGATAAAAAACGGGAGGTGCAGCAGTTTATAAAAACCAATCATATCAAAGCGCAAAAAAATCCTGTTGAGGCTTTAGTTCAAATTGCGGCGTATTATGATACCCTAAACCCATAGCATGAAACTTTTATACCTTATTATTTTAATTTGCTGCACAGCTTGTTTTTCAGCGCAGGCACAGCAAGCCGACGGAAAGCTGCTCAGCGCAGATTTCAGGCAGGCCCGCATAGAGGAGGTTGTACATACTCTTGAAAATCAAAGCGGAACTCATTTTTATTATGAGCCGGCCCGGTTTGACAGCTTGCGTGTTACCCTGCAGGTTACAGCTAAGCCGTTAAGTGAGGTATTGCGGTTATTGTTTGCCGGCACCTCTTACCGCTATGCTATTGCAGGTGACCGTGTATTCTTGACTAAAGGTCAGCAGATTATACCTGATTTAGCTGCCGGATATTTCGGGCAGCCGGCAACCGTAGCCCAAGCCGCAGCCGCTGCAAACGTGCCCAATTTTAACACGGACAATGCTAAAGAGGTGGTAGTACGGGCCACTACCGAAAATAAGTTATATGAAGTAGGGGTAAAAACCAATTCACTAAAAGCAGGTAAGGCAACGCTGGCAGGTTACGTGCGCGATATTAAGTCGGGCGAAGCAATTGTAGGGGCCAGTATTTATGAGGCGAACCTGAAAACCGGTATTGGTACCGACCAGTTTGGTTATTACAGTATCAGTTTACCACGCGGGCGGCATACGCTGATTATAAGGGGTTTAGGCATGCGCGATACCCGGCGGCAGATTGAGTTGTATGATGATGGCCGCCTGAATATTGATATGCAGGAGCAGGTAACCACCCTTAAAGAGGTAAAAATATCGGCCGATAAAATTGCCAATGTGCGCAGTACCGATATGGGAACCACCAGGTTGACTATTCAGGATATTAAGCAAATTCCGGCTGTATTTGGTGAACCTGATGTGCTGCGTGTAGTGACAACATTACCAGGTGTGCAAACGGTAGGTGAGGCTACTACTGGTTTTAATGTCCGTGGCGGATCGGCCGATCAGAATCTGATTTTATTGAATGATGCTACCATCTACAACCCGGCTCACTTTTTCGGCTTTTTCTCAGCTTTTGACCCTGATCTGGTAAAGGATGTGGAGCTTTATAAAAGCAGCATACCCGAAAAATACGGAGGCCGCCTATCCTCTGTACTGGAAGTAACCAACCGCGAGGGGAATAAAAATAAGTTTACCGGTTCAGCAGGTATCGGGTTGATTACCAGCCGGCTGAATATTGAAGGCCCGATTGACTCGGGCAGAACTTCCTTTATTTTCGGCGGGCGCACTACCTATGCTAACTGGCTGCTCAATTTATTGCCGCAGGAATATAAAAATAGTTCGGCCTCATTTTATGATTTAAGTTTAGGCATTAGCCATCAAATCAATGAAAAAAATAACATTTACCTCAATGGTTATGTAAGTCATGACGGCTTTACTTTAAACCGGGACACCACGTACAGTTACAGCAACCGGAATGCCTCGATAAAATGGAAGCACAATTTTAACAACAAGTTTTACGGCGTATTTACCGGAGGGGTTGACCATTATCAATACAGTGTAGAAGACAAAGGAAATCCGGTTGAAGCTTACAATCTCAATTTCAACATCAACCAAACCTATGTAAAGGCCGATTTTACCTATTACCTGAGCCGTAAGCATACTATTGACTTTGGCTTGAGCAGTATTGATTATAAACTCAATCCGGGCAGTGAGCAGCCCATAGGTGGGCAGTCGCTTATTGTGCCCAATACGGTTCCTGCTGAGCAGGCTCTGGAGAGCGCCTTGTATCTGGGCGACAAATTCGACGTGACAGATAAGTTCTCCGTTAGCGCAGGGGTACGATATTCTATTTATAATTATTTAGGGGCGCAGCAGGTATACCAGTATGCACCCGGCTTGCCCAAGCAATCGGTAAACGTGGTAGACAGTGTTACTTATGGTAAAAATAAAATTATTAACACTTATGCCAATCCCGAAGTAAGGTTATCAGCACGTTACCTGTTTGATAGTGAATTTTCAATTAAAGCAGGTTATAATACCCTGCATCAGTATCTGCATCTGCTGTCAAACACCACTGCCATTTCACCTACCGATGTATACAAATTAAGCGACCCGAACATCAAGCCGCAATATGGCGATCAGGTTTCATTAGGTTTTTATAAGAACTTAAAATCGAACACGATTGAAACGTCATTAGAAGTTTATTATAAGCGTATACATAATTATTTAGACTACCGCAGCGGTGCAACCCTGATTTTGAATCATCATATTGAACAGGATGTGCTGGAAACCGAAGGTAAGGCTTACGGTGCCGAATTACTGATCCGTAAAACTGCCGGTAAACTTAACGGCTGGATGAGCTACACCTACTCACGTACCTTCCTGAAGCAGGACAACCCTAACGAGGGCGAGATTATTAATGGCGGCGCCTATTATCCGGCCAATTATGATAAACCGCACAGCTTTAACTTCACCGGAAATTACCGCTTTAGCCACCGTTACAGCGCCTCACTGAATGTAGTATACAGTACCGGCCGGCCAATTACCCTGCCGTTATCCAAATATGAGTATGGCGGCGCGGAGCGCGTGTATTATTCTGACCGCAATGCTTACCGTATTCCTGATTATTTCCGGAGCGACTTCTCTATTAACATTGAGGGTAATCATCGCATACATCAGTTTTTTCATAATTCATGGTCGTTTGGTGTGTATAACTTAACCGGCAGGGCCAATGCCTACTCTACTTATTTTGTTGAGCAGGGAGGAGCGATTAATGGCTACAAGCTTTCCATTTTTGCCAAACCCCTACCATTTATAAATTATAATGTCAGATTTTAATTTACATAAAAGCGCAGTTATATTTACACTGCTCATATCGGTAATGATATGGAGTTGCCGCAAGCCTTATGACTTACCTCCGGTATCTTCGTCGGGAAGTTATCTGGTGGTTGAAGGTACCATTGTAACCGGTAATGTTGATTCTACTGTAATCAAGCTGAGCCATACTATTAAACTTTCAGACAAAGACACTACCGGAGTTGAAACCGGCGCTCAGGTAAGCGTACAGGATCAGGC
>CAXTCH010000309.1:1998-4708 GCA_964241945.1 uncultured Mucilaginibacter sp. | reverse complement strand
CGGGCTTAAACGATTTGTGGGTTTGTACAGTATAGATTTGTTTGGTATCGATGTCCTGTATGGCTACTTCGGTGCCTGGCATTACGTGGCCGGCCGTGCCATATACCTGGCGATCGTAATCAGTAACGGCCATGGGTCCGGTGGTTTCGGTAAGACCAAAACCTTCGAGCACTTTGATGCCCAGGTTACCGAAAAACTCGCCCACTTGGCGCGGCAATGCTCCGCCACCGGAGATTAAAAACTTAATACGGCCACCGGTTTTTTCTTTAATTTTACTGAACACCAGTTTATCGGCCAGTTTCATTTGCTGCCGCAGTATGATGCTCGGACGTTTGCCGTCTTCTAAAGTTTTGCGGTATTTTTCGCCGATGGAAAAGGCCCACAAAAAGATTTTGGTTTTTGCTCCGCCCGCAGACAAGCCACTTTTCATTGCCCGGTCATGGATACGCTCCAATAAGCGTGGTACGCAATTCATAATGTTAGGGCGTACCTCTATCATATTTTTAGCCAACAGCTCCAAACTTTGGGCAAAGGCTATTTTGCAGCCGGCTCCTGTACAAATGTAATATGTAGCCGCCCTTTCAAATACGTGTGAAAGCGGCAGGAATGATAAAAATACATCCGTTTTTTCGACGTTCGTAATCTGATTCAATGCCTCGTACACCGTTAGTACAAAGTTGCTGTGCGTAAGCATGACCCCCTTGGGAATACCGGTGGTGCCTGAAGTATAAATTAAGCTTGACAGGTCGGAAGGTAAAATGGCTTCACGGGCTGCATCAATGGTTGCGCGCATTTGAGCCGCCATGCTGTTACCCTCGCTCAGTAGCTCATTTAAGCTGATAACTCCCGCGTTCAGGCTTACTTTCTCTGTGTATTTGGAATAATCGTCAAAAGCCGGAATAATACGCAGCAGGGAGGGGCAGTTGTTAGCTACCTTCATCACCTTGCGGAGCAGGAAAGGATTGCCCACCAGCAAAGCCTTCATTCCCGAATCATTGATGATATATTCGGTCTCGGCTTCCGTAAGGGTAGGATAGATGGAGGCATTTACCGCGCCGATTTGCTGCAAACCCTGATCAAAGAAAATATAGTCCGGTCCGTTTTCAATCAGCAAACCTAAGCGATCACCTTTTTGCACACCCATTTCCAACAAAAAGGCAGATATGGCATCTGCTTTTTCAAAAGTGGTTTTGTAGGATATATCAATCCAATCGTTGCCCACTTTATGTGACAAAAAAGGATGCGTTTCGGGATGCAGTTGAGCCGTTACGTTGCGTAAAAGATCAGGTACGGTGAAGTGCGGTTTTACCGGGTTCATTTAGGTTTTAATCGGGGTTTAATTAAACAAACTTAAAGTAAAAGTATATAAAAACAAAAAAGGACACCGCAAGATGTCCTTTTAAATATCGTAACGAATGTTAAACGTTATACCGAAAAACTTTCTCCGCAACCGCAGGTACGGCTGGCATTAGGATTATGGAAGTTAAAACCCTTACCATTTAACCCATCGGTGAAATCAAGTTCGGTGCCGGCCAAATACAGGAATGATTTCATGTCTAAAGCCATACGTATGCCCCGGTCTTCAAAAAACTGGTCGCCTTTGCGTTCTTCATTATCAAAGTCGAGTTTGTAAGACAAGCCAGAACAACCACCGCCCTGCACGGATACTCTTAAAAAATAAGTATGATCCAAGCCTGCATTTTCGATCAGGTGGTCTATCTTACTTTTTGCTTTATCTGTTATGGTAACCATAAAATTAGATATGAGATTTTAGATATGAGATATTGGACTTAAGATATATAGTCAAATCCTTATATCTCCTATCTGCATTATTAATGGTGTGTCTTTTCTAATTCAATAGCTTCCAGGCCATTTTTAACACGGTAATCGTTAATAGCGGCTTTAATCGCATCCTCTGCCAATACCGAGCAATGAATTTTTACCGGAGGCAAAGCTAATTCTTCAACGATATCCATGTTATCAATCTTCATGGCATCATCAATGCTTTTACCTTTTAACCATTCGGTAGCCAATGAAGAAGAAGCAATAGCCGAACCGCAGCCGAAAGTTTTAAACTTCGCATCGGTAATCACGTTGTTTTCATCTACCTGAATCTGCAGGCGCATTACGTCGCCGCACTCAGGGGCACCCACTAAGCCGGTACCTACCTGGGTACTGCTTTTATCTAAAGTACCCACATTGCGGGGGTTGGTGTAATGGTCAATTACTTTATCTGAATAAGCCATAGTTTTAAGCTTTTGTTGTTAAGTTAAAGGTCAAAATTGAAAGGTTAACAACTGTTATCAACCTGTCAATTTATCATTTAGTTATTATTTCTCTTTCAATACCATCTCCTGCACATCTGCAAATTCATGCATCTGCACAATCTATCTTAGTGTTCAGCCCACTCAATTGAGTTCAGGTCGATACCTTCTTTGAACATTTCCCATAGTGGCGACAGTTCGCGCAGGTGAGTAACTGCATTTTTGGTAATCTCGATGGCGTAATCTACTTCTTCTTCAGTGGTAAAACGGCCCAATCCAAAACGGATAGAGGAGTGTGCCAGATCATCAGATAAGCCTAAGCTCTTTAACACATAAGACGGTTCCAGCGATGCTGAGGTACAAGCTGAACCTGAAGAAACAGCCAGATCTTTCATGGCCATCATCAAGCCTTCACCTTCAACATATTTGAAAGAGATATTGGCTAC
>CAXTCH010000309.1:0-1898 GCA_964241945.1 uncultured Mucilaginibacter sp. | reverse complement strand
TACATTTTATGGGCTGATAAAGCCAGCAAATCAATGCCGTCGGCAATCACATCTACCGGAATTTTACCAACCGCCTGGGTCGCATCCGTCATAAATAAAGCGCCATGCCTGTGAGCAATAGCCGCTATTTCTTTTACCGGCTGCACTACACCTATCTCATTGTTACCGTACATGATAGAAACCAGAATGGTTTCCGGCGTCATGGCCGCTTCCAACTCCTGCAGATTAACCAAGCCGTCAGCCTGAACCTGTAAATAAGTTACCCTTGCACCTAATTTTTCAATATGCTTGCAGGTATCTAATACTGCTTTATGTTCGGTAACGGCAGTAATTACATGGTTACCCTTGTCTTTATACATCTCGAACACCCCTTTGATAGCCAGGTTATCTGATTCGGTAGCACCTGACGTAAAGATGATCTCTTTCTCGTTTGCACCGATCAGTTTAGCTACTTGTTCGCGGGCATAATCAATAGCTTCTTCAGCCACCCAGCCGAACGCATGGTTACGGCTTGCCGCATTACCAAACTTTTGGGTAAAGTATGGAATCATGGCTTCCAGCACCCGTGGATCCATGGGTGTGGTGGCATTGTTATCTAAATATACGGGAAGATTCATAGTAATTAATTAACAATGCAAAGATACGCAAGTTTTTATTGTAAATATACACATGGTATACCTATAATAGTGTATAGCAGTCATTAATTTGCAATTTTTGGGCATGATAAAAATAGAGCATATAGGTATAGCGGTAAACAGCTTAAAACAAGCTGCCTTAGTGTACGAAAAGCTACTGAACACGCCGGTTTATAAAACTGAAGCGGTGGAGAACGAACAGGTGCAAGCCGCTTTTTTACAAAGCGGCCCCAATAAAATTGAACTGCTGGAAGCTTTGTCTTCAGACAGTGCTATTGCTAAATTCATTTTAAAGAAAGGGGAGGGTATACACCATATTGCTTTTGAGGTAGAGGATATATACGCTGAAATGGAGCGTTTAAAGCAGCAAGGCTTTATACTGCTAAATGACGAGCCAAAGCGCGGTGCAGACAATAAAGTGGTTTGCTTTGTGCATCCCAAAAGCGCCAATGGAGTTTTGGTGGAGTTATGCCAAGAGATTAAGTGATCAGCGTTTGCTGTGCTTATGTTTTTTTGTTGTTGGCTTAAAATTCGTTTAAGGTCGGTTGTATGGAAGACCAGATGAGTGTTTGCGGCATAATATTCACCTATAACTTATCTTTTTTAATTTTGACTTTTCAATTTTGAATTGAATTACTATATTTGCGCCTCTTTTAAGGAAGTACAAGCAATGAAAAAAGACCTGCATCCGTCAAATTATAGATTAGTGGTTTTTAAAGATATGTCTAACGACTATTCTTTTATCACTAAATCAACCATCGATACCCGTGAAACTACTAAATGGGAAGATGGCAATGAGTATCCGTTGGTAAAACTGGAAATTTCTCACATGTCGCATCCATTTTACACCGGTAAAATGAAACTGGTAGATACTGCCGGCCGTATTGATAAATTCCGTAACCGTTACAAAAAGTAATCGGTATTACGTTTTAAAATATTTAAGAGTCCCGACTATGGCAGCCGGGACTTTTTTTATTTTTGCGCAATGGCAATTATCTTGTTTGATGATGAAGCGCATGGTACCTTACTGCCCCTAACTTTTACACGGCCCGTTGCCAACCTGCGCATCGGTATTTTGACCATTGCCGAAAAGTGGAGTAAACGTTTTCAATTGCCTTACTCTTATAGTACGCTGTCTTACCTCCAGGCAAAGTTTCCGATTGTAATTGAAGAGCGAAACCTGCTGATTAATGGTTCAGTTTGCCCTGACGAGCGGCTGATGGATGCTATTTTACAGCTGCAAGGCGGTGGTCAGGCGCTGGT
>CAXTCH010000308.1:0-4708 GCA_964241945.1 uncultured Mucilaginibacter sp. | reverse complement strand
TGCTTCTTACTTCTTACTTTCCCGCCTTTACCACCCCCGCCGGAGGTATCTAATTCTGCCATATTATTTACTTGGTCCTTTTAGTGCGGTTATCAAACTAAATTTGTTCACTTCCTGCTTTTGCAGAATGGCAATCACTTTCTGAATGGTCGGATATTCTTCCTTGCTGTCTCCTTTAATGGTTACACGCATTTCGGCATTGTCCAGGTTACGGGTTACAATACGGGCTTCATGCACCCAGTTGTAAAATTCGCTTTCGCCTGTGGTATCAGCCGGAATACCGGGTTGCTTTATAGCAGCGCGTTTATCGGGGTCCATGCTCAAAAATTCACTTAATTGCGAAATAGGAACACCAACGGTATTCATATTTGCATAAGTGTTAATTTGAGTTTGGGTAAAGCCGATATTATATTTAGCGCCCATTTGCTTTAAAAGCTCTTTCCGTATTTCCGGTCCTTCCACACCGAAAAACACCTTCTCTTTACCTATAATAATGGTTCCGAGGTCTTTTTCAGGTAATTGTACAGTAGTAGTGGCACCAGGGGCATCAACCGGAACCGGATCTTCGGCCTTTGGTTTTGCTGTTAAAATGAAAAAGGTAAGCAAAAGGAAGGCCACGTCGCACATGGCGGTCATGTCAATTGCTGTGCTTTTTCTTGGTATTTTTACTCTTGGCATTGGTTTAAATTTTAATCAGTTACTACGTTTAATGATTTAACTATAAGCTGCTGCCTTTAGTATGCAACAGCTTATTTTGTATATCAATCTAAAACTTAGTATCTGGCAGCATTTTTATGAGAAGCAGCAAAGGTTTGTACAATGCTGAAACCGGTCTCATCAATAGCGTAAGTTAATTTATCAATTTTTGATGTAAAGATGTTGTACATGATAATTGATAAAGCTGAAGTTAAGATACCCAAAGCGGTGTTAATTAACGCTTCAGAGATACCTACTGCAAGTTCTGCAGAGCTTGATGAACCCGAAGCACCCAGTGAGTGGAAGGCGCGGATCATACCGGTTACTGTACCTAACAGACCGCACAGTGTACCAATAGACACCAAAGTAGCGATGATGGTTAAGTTTTGCTCCAGCATCGGCATTTCAAGAGCGGTAGCTTCTTCAATATCTTTTTGGATAGCCAATGTTTTTTGATCTACGTCCAGGTTAGGTTCTGCTTCCATTTCGCGGTATTTTTTCAAACCGGATTTGATTACGTTAGCTACTGAACCTTTTTGCTTGTCGCACTCTGCGCTTGCAGCTTCAATGTTACCTGCGTTCAGGAATGCATTGATTTTGCGAACGAAAGCGTCAACGCTGCCGGTACCTGAAGCTTTACCGATAACTACGAAACGCTCAATAGTGAACACAATCAGCATCAGGAACATGGTCATCAGCACGGGTACAATGATACCGCCTCTGTGCACAGTACCAAAATAGTCAGGCTCACCTTTTTCTACATCTCCACCTTTATAATGGCTTGGATCGCCCAATACAAATAAGAAAATACATAATGCGACAATAAAACAGATAGGAATAACCAAGGTTGCAAAAATGCTCGAGCCTGAAGAAGTGCTTTCTTTTTTAACAGGAGCAGCTGGTTTAATTGGTGCGTTTGCCATTACTTTTAGTTTTTAGTTTTTAGTTGTTGTTTATAAATATTAAAGTTAGTTAAATATGCAATTAAAGTCAGTGATAACAAAATTAAATTTTTCCGCGTACAACGCAAGGTTCAAGTTTTACACTTCATAATTTGATAACACAGGCAAAATATATGTTGATCACAGTAGTATGTAATTGGTGCCATACCGCATAATAACTGTTTGGCCCAAACATTATTTTGCAATGAAAACTATTTTTTTTAAAAATAGCAAGGAATGGGGATAAAAAGTGTGTAACTAACGCGATATATTCGGTTTGTAGTACAGTTTTGATTTACCCGCCGGCCTTTTTTACCTTGTAGCCATCGGTTTGTAATAACTGCATTATTTTATCTCTGAAATCTCCCTGTATCAGTATTTCACCGTCTTTTACTGAACCGCCTACCCCGCATTTGGTTTTTAGCTTTTTGCCCAAACTCTCCAAATCTGGCCCGGTGCCGGCAAAGCCGCTGATGCGGGTAACCAGTTTGCTGCCTCCCTTACGGTCAAGGTAAATTTTCAGGTTTTGCTGCTGGGGCGGCAGCGTGGATGCCTGTTCAGCACTATCCTGCTCATACTCAAAATCAGGGTTGGTGGAGTACATAATACCTGATAATTTTTTTTGCTGCTTTGCCATGTTCAATTACGCTTTATAGGAAGTGCCGGTGATTACTTTCAACACATGAGGTATCATTTGGATTTCAGCATCTGCGCCTATCACCTGCGGCTCGCCGTCCAAGTGAATGGGGCCGGGGCCACTCCTTTTTACCGCAATATACTTTCCCTTGATAATTTCAACGTATTTGGATTGATCGGCTGTACGGTTGAACATTCGCAAACCCATTTCAGGGAAGCGCCATAACGGAAAGGGCTTAATGATACACACATCCAGCAAACCATCCTGCACCGAGGCATGAGGTGCTACATGCGCATTGTTGCCATATTGCGATGAATTGGCGAAACTGAGCATAAACGCCTCCCGCTCATACACTTTTCCGTCAATTTCAATTTGATACTGCTGCGATTGATATCCTGTAATTTCTTTAACTGATGACCGGAAATAAGTACCAAAGCCCCTGCCCTTCTGATGTGAAAACACCTCGCTGATGTGCGCATCAAAACCCATACCTGCCATATTGAAAAACCATTGGCCATTGAGCTTAGCTCCGTCAATAATTTCGGTATGATAGGCATTCAGCGCCTGGATAGCTTGCCCGGCATCCATAGGAACGGCCATAAACCTGGCCAGGCCATTACCCGAGCCGCAGGGAATAATGCCCAGCGCCGTATCTGTTCCGGCCAGCGATGAACCAATTTCATTAATGGTGCCGTCACCGCCAACGGCCACTACCACACCGTAATTTCCGACCGCCTCATGCGCTATCTCGCGGGCATGGTTCACTTTTTGAGTATAAGCTATGGCAGAATCAAACCGGTTAGTGTCCAGGTGCTGATCGATAAGGGCGGGCAGGCGCTCTTTGGTTTTGCCGCCTGCTACCGGGTTTATAATAAAAAGGACTTTAGTTTTCAATCAGTGCGAAATTATAAGGAACCAAAAGTAACCGTATTTTTGCCTTTTGTAAAATTGTTTTACTTTTGGGGCTGAAAGTGGACTGATTTGAGTGCGCTGCCACAGGCAGTTAGCGGATTGCAACCACGTAAAAAAGTGCTAAAAACATACCCGCCCCTTTTTACGCCAATCCGGCCACTTAAAATTGCTGCCTTAACGTTAATTTATAAAAAAACATGCCTTATTTATTTACTTCAGAATCCGTATCCGAAGGTCACCCGGACAAAGTTGCCGACCAGATTTCAGATGCCTTGATAGATCAGTTTTTAGCCTTCGACCCGGAATCGAAAGTAGCTTGTGAAACTTTGGTAACTACCGGGCAGGTAATACTGGCCGGCGAGGTAAAATCAAAAGCCTACCTGGACGTACAAAAAATTGCCCGTGATGTAATTAACCGCATTGGGTATACCAAGGGCGAATATATGTTTGACGGCAGTTCATGCGGCGTATTATCGGCCATTCATGAGCAATCGCCCGATATCAACCAGGGGGTTGACCGTGCCAGCAAGGAAGAGCAGGGTGCCGGCGACCAGGGAATGATGTTTGGTTATGCCACCAAAGAAACCGACAACTATATGCCCCTGACGCTGGATATTGCCCATGCTTTATTAATTGAGCTGGCTGCCCTGCGCCGCGAAAACAAAGAAATAACTTATCTGCGCCCTGACGCCAAATCGCAGGTGACTTTGGAGTATGACGACAACAATCAGCCGGTGCGTATTGATGCTATCGTGATTTCCACTCAGCACGATGATTTTGACGAGGAAGATGCAATGCTGGCTAAAATCAGGGAGGATGTGATTAATATTTTAATTCCGCGTGTAGAAGCCCGCTACCCTAAATATACCCACTTTTTTAACGACAAGATCACTTACCACGTAAACCCTACCGGTAAGTTTGTTATTGGCGGCCCGCATGGGGATACCGGCTTAACCGGCCGTAAAATTATTGTGGACACTTACGGCGGCAAAGGTGCGCACGGCGGCGGCGCTTTTTCGGGCAAAGACCCATCTAAAGTAGACCGCTCTGCGGCATACGCTACCCGCCACATTGCCAAAAACCTGGTAGCTGCCGGTGTGAGTGATGAAG
This sequence comes from uncultured Mucilaginibacter sp., assembly GCA_964241945.1. Lineage (GTDB taxonomy): Bacteria > Bacteroidota > Bacteroidia > Sphingobacteriales > Sphingobacteriaceae > Mucilaginibacter. Next base: position 412 of record CAXTCH010000308.1, on the reverse strand, counting down.
TGCTGGTACAAGTGTCGTATGCCATCGGCGTAGCCAAGCCTATGGGGATTTATGTAAATACCTACGGCACTGCAAAAGTGGGCTTAACCGACGGCGAGATTGCCCAAAAGGTTGAGCAGCTATTTGACATGACCCCTTATGCCATTGAAACCCGTTTCAAACTGCGTAACCCTATCTATAGTGAAACTGCCGCTTACGGTCACTTTGGCAAGCCCAGCGCCACCGTGAGCAAAACGTTTACCAGCCCTGAAGGCCGTGAAATTACTAAAGAGGTGGAGTTATTTACCTGGGAAAAACTGGACTATGTAGACCAAGTAAAAGCATCTTTCGGGTTGTAATTTATATCGACAATGTTTCTTCGACAACGAAGAAATTATTTACTTAAAGAGCGATGACCTGTAGAGGTCATCGC
>CAXTCH010000307.1:2873-4713 GCA_964241945.1 uncultured Mucilaginibacter sp. | reverse complement strand
GTTTTAGCTGGGGGAGAGGTAACCGCACCCCTCATGCCGGGGCTGGAGGCCATATGCGGCGTATTGGCGCATTACCTGTATGTGCCGGCGACAGGCCTGCCCTATAATGAGACCGAAGCGGAAGGGCTTAAGGAAAGTATTAAAGCGTTACCCGCCGGAACGGTATTACCTTTAGCGCGCGCTTTTTTTTTGAGCTATCCAGACTTACGGCTGAAGAAGCAAAGCTTTTTACAGGTGGCGCGACGGCTCTGGAACTTAAGGCGGGCATCGAAAAGTATGCAGCGTTTGGCCCGCTCAACTCGGTAGATGCGGTAGCCAGGCGGCACGTCATCAGCTGGGGGCAGGTCATGGCTATGCCCTATGCGGAGTACCGGAATACCTTACTGATGAACAAAACGGACAGTGAGTACCAGAAAAAGTATCAGGAGTTGGTGATGAAAGAGAAGTGAAGCTTGGAAAGGTCAACGTCCGGCGTAACCGGTATAGCTAAGAACCGGCCTTGGCGAATGGAACAACCTCCAGCGGCTTTGGGCCGTTTGTATTCCGTTCCATGTTCATGTGATACGTGAAGTTAGTTGAGATGATAATATCGTTGCAGTCGAAATGTTTGGTAACGCCGTTGCTCTCTAAGGCGACCACCCAGCAGGAGTTTTGATGCATGCCGTAGTCAATAAGAAACAGTGCCTGACCGCGTCCCAGCGGTGTTTCCACCAGAATGGATGGATTTAATTGCAGAATCATGTGGGTATTTATATTGGTAAATGTATTGTACCTAACATGAGCAAAGGGAATGCCCCGATTTATGGAGTTCAATTAAAGTTATCCACATCTTGCTCAATGCAGCCCTAAACTGGCCTTCGTTAACGTTATCAATAGCTCTTTGGCAATATCTAAAGTCAAACTCAAGCCCTTTTCCTTCGCCGTGTCCTTGGCTTTGTTCCAAATGGTATTGTTACGGCTGGCATCCAGAAAATCACAGCCGCTGTTGGTCAGCCGTTTTGGAAGTACGCTGCCATAATCAGTTACATTAGCTTCAATATAACCCGCATTGAGCAGCAGGTGCAAGTGAAAATTAATAAGCTTTGGGTCTTGCTCGGTTATGTTAATTTTGATGTCATTCAGGTGAGTAGGGGCAGCCTCTATCTGTAGCAGAATTTCCTTCACTAAGTCCAGGTCTCTTTTCATAGGGTAGTATTTAGAAACTTAAACATAACAAAAAAGCCGGAGCATTACGCTACCGGCTTATCAACTGCCTTTCGGCTAATCCTACTCAACCTATTGTGCAGTTAATTTCATAAATGCCAACCAAACGGTATCAGACATCTTGCCTGTTCGCATTTGCCCGTATAAAGGTTCAACACCAAATATTTGAATCAGTTGAGAAACTTTAATTTGATTTTCGTTCCATTTGAAGATTAAAGTGCCATTGGGTTTTAGAACACGCATGCACTCATCGAAACCTTGTTTTAAGTCCTGCTTCCAATCTAAATTTAGGCGACCATACTTCTTGGCCATCCAGCTGCTTGCGCCTAACTTAACGAGGTGTGGTGGATCAAAAACAACATGATAAAAGGTATTGTCTGCAAAAGGCATACTTCTGAAGTCATGCACAACGTCCGGCCTGATTTCGAGTAGTCTTCCATCACAAAGCACGTGGCTTTCCATGCGTTGGTCGGCAAAAATCACTTGTGGGTTATTCTTATCAAACCAGAACATTTTTGAACCACAGCAAGCATCTAAAATTAGCTCATTCATCATTTGTAGGATTTTACGATTTACCGGCTGAATTACCGGTTTGATATTCTAAAAATACTAAATATATCGAAAAAATGGATAGGTT
>CAXTCH010000307.1:0-2863 GCA_964241945.1 uncultured Mucilaginibacter sp. | reverse complement strand
AATTTTATTTGCATATTTAAGCTAAGATGGTTAGCTTTATGGAGTTCAAATAACCTGACTTTATGGCTAAATTAAGCCGATTTTAACATGCTGCGTAACCAGATAGAAGCCATAGTAGGCGAATTAAACGCTAAGCCAACTTTCCTGTACGGTACCCCTAATGAACTCAACGCACTGGTGGATGATGCTTCTTTTCCCTGCGTATTCCTGTTTGCGGCTATCCCCAACACCAAGCGGTTTCGCAGGACGAACTCGCTGGACAATGAGTATTCGGTGTACATGGAGTTCCTGTACAAAACGGATTTCGGTATCTACTCCGCAGAGAATGAAGCGGTGATATTGCAGGCAAAGGCCATGTCCGATGAGTTCATGCTGAAGCTCAACGACTACCGGCCGGATAACCAGCGGCGTTATTTTGAAATTCAGCAGGGCGACAGCGCAAGGGAGATAGCAGTGTATAACAAGTACAACGTCAACTCCACGGGTGTCAACCTGCAACTGAACTTAAAACCAATGTATAGTTTTCCAATTTAAGATATGCCTAACACCTTTTCAGACATAGAGGAAGCCATAGACGAACTATCCAACCAGATAGAAAGCGGCGCATTGCCGCCGGATGAAATCAACAAGCGAAAGCAGCAACTGGAAGTAGACTTATTCAAAGTAAAAACAATGTTTACCAGCGACTTGGAGCAGCGTAATGAGCTGGTGCAAAAGATATTTGCGCTGGGTAATGCGGAGGATTAAACTATGCCGGAGGTACAGGAGCAGCTCTTAGCCGTTGTCAATCAGCTCAAAGCCGATGTCATCGCTTCTATGCAGCAGCATGACCGCTATGTCACCGGCAGGACGGCGGAAGCCTTGGAGGTCACTGATATCGGAGAGAACGCAGCGGCACTGTGGGCGCCTTTGTATATTGATGCGCTGGAAAAGGGCAGAGGCCCAACCGGCACAGGCGTTACCAAGTCCGACCCCGATTTATATGAACGAATTAAAGAGTGGTGCGCCGCCAAAGGCATTGACAAGCGGGCCGCATGGCCGATCACCCAGAAGATACACCGAGAGGGGTACGCCGGTAAGCCAGGAGTGCTGACCGAGCCGCTTTCCGATGAGAACCTGAACAAACGCATGCAGGAGGGCTTGGGCACCCTAGCTTTTCTGTATGCTCATGAGTTAGCAGATAGTTTAAAAGTTTAATAGCATGGAGTTTAAATTGCGTTTCTTTAGAAGCGATGTTTTTGCAAAAGTTTTTCTTCCAATACCGCCGGGTTTAATATTAAACGGATTAATTTTTACTTATAAAGATAAGCGGTATAAGATTCAGGAAATCATTATTGAGGCTTTCGATAAAATGCCTGTATGGAATGCAGGTGAAGACAACCCATGCCCTGCGTTAATTGTGCAAGAAGTAGTCGTTGAACTGTAAACAATGGCACAAATCCACTTTACCGGAAACCTGTCCTACCTGCGAAAGCAGCGGGGCGTGACGCAGTTGCAGTTGGCCGATGCAGTAGGGCTGAAGCGGGCTAATATCGGTGCTTACGAAGAAGGGAGAGCCCACCCGCGTTTGCCTGCTATTGTAGGCTTAGCTCAATACTTTAACGTCACAATAGATAGCCTACTGTCAATAGATATCACAAAACGTAGGGGAAGGCCAAGAAAGCAACAACTTTAAAATCAACTTATATGCAAATAGGTAGTATTGTAGAATGCATCCGCGATGACTTTGAAACAGACGGGTATAAAAACGTATGCTTTCCAGTAAAAGGAAAAACGTATACTGTGAGGGAGATTCAGGAAGACGAAGGTGTAAATATTATGCTCGAAGAAATCATTAATCCGAAGATGCTTTACTTGAATGGGTACGGTGAGGTTTACTTTGACGCTGAAGCTTTCCGTGAACTCCTACCCCCTGATGCTGTCAGCCTTGAAGAACTACTGGAAGAACCTGTAACTGCTTAAATTTATGGCAAAACCAACCACACCCACCATGCCGCCCCAAAAGGTGATACAACATGGCAGGGGCACTTCGCTTTCTGAAATCATAGGGCTTATAGCCGTGCTGCTGTTAGCGTTTATCATCGGCTATGTTTTGTCGTTACCTACGCCGCAAAAGTCACATCAACAGGTAAGGCCACCCTTTGATGATAGCACATTGATGAATCACTCGGAATTAAAGAGAAACAATTAAGTTATGATAAACAGACGAGAACTGCGATCAGGAAATTATATTTTGGACGATGAAGGCAATATCGTTGTCGTTCGGGCAATTAATGATTTGAGTGAACATTGGCCTAATGAGCCGGAGGCAGGAAATATTTCGTTTGAAAAAGTCTTAACAGGTAAGTTTTTAGAATATTTCGAATGTAATTTTCAGTCTGCAAATCCAATTCCTCTTAGTGATATATGGCTGGGCTATTTAAGTTTTGAACCCACAAAAGGGGTGTATGAGCACCCATTAACTGGTCATTATTTAGCACCCCAAAGTCCGCCATTTTCATTTTACATTGGCGAACCGTTGCTGTGGTCAGAACCACACTACCGTGTTCGTGAAATAAAGTATGTGCATGAGCTGCAAAATTTATATTTCGCTCTTACCGGCAACGAATTAACAATCACCGCCTAATGTCCTACTACGCCTCCATAGTCACCCAGCCTTATTACGACAGCAGTCACCCCAACGGAGCGGTCAACTACCTGAGCGTCTACATTACGCTTACCGATGGTAACGGCAATCCGGTCAACGGCAACAACCTGACGGTAACCTACAGTTACAATAATAACGGCACGGTAAGCCAACAGTCGGTGCTGAAACCCGGGCAGTCCATCTTGATTGATCAGGGTGACACCACGGGCAGAAGCT
>CAXTCH010000306.1:0-4718 GCA_964241945.1 uncultured Mucilaginibacter sp. | reverse complement strand
ATTTTGCAATATGCGGCAGGATATCATCCGGCCGGATAATATTAAAAAAGTGAATAAGATCGAATTTTTGGTAATCTATTTTCTGACCGGAAGGTTGAATATCGACCTCAACGCCCAATTTTTGCAAATACTTAGCGGTGGAATAAATTTGTACAGTATCGCCTCCCGGAGAAGCATTCAACGTACTTCTTCCAATCATTAATATTTTCATTAACCCCCTTATACGTTTAAATTAATTACAAATCACAGGTCCCTAATCCTGCTATGCTCCCTTAAACGTTTTATATGATTATGTAAGTTATAAAAGTTCAGATTTAAAGCTGGAAATATAATAAATTGCCGGCATAGATTGGTTTATATCAAAAGCCATCACTTAGTTATATCCGTTTCAATACTGATTTATGTTCCAGATACTTCTCTTATCGTTATATTTTTTCCACCCGGTCGTACTTGTAAAGCTGGTACCTCCTAAGGTGTCTCATATTAAAACAGTGATAATTTTGGGCAATAGTATCACCCGGCATACGCCCGACGAGAGTTTAGACTGGCACAACGACTGGGGAATGGCAGCTACAGCTAAAGACAGCGACTATGTGCATCGCCTGATAAACGACATTCATCGGAAAGACAAAAATGTGGTTGTAAAATTTATAAATATAGCTGAGTTTGAAATCAATTTTAAAACCTATAATTTGCATCAGTTAGATGCATTGCGTAATCCCGATATGCTAATTATGCGCATTGCCGAGAACGCTGATGATGCCAATGCAGACAATAACGGCTTTATAAATTATTATGGCAGGCTTATTAAATACCTCGATTTTCAAAATAAGGCGGTAAAAGTAGTTACCGATGGCTTTTGGAAAAAGAGCCATGTAAATGCCCAAATTGAACGGTATGCAAAAACCAATCATCTTACATATGTAAATCTGGATGATTTAAGTGGCATTCCAGGCAGTATGGCTACCGGTCAGTTTAAAAACCCGGGCGTACAACTACACCCCTCCAACAAAGGTATGCGGCTGATTGAGGAACGGATTTGGAACACCATAAAAAACTACTTTTAGTTGGCCGTAGTATAAGCATAGCGATATTCTTCATAGTTTTTACCTAAAATGCCGGCAATGATGGCTACGCCTTTAACAAGCAACTGCAGCATTTTAACAGCATAATGCCAACCTAACACAGGCCCTGCTATTACAGAAGGCAACAAAAAAATGGTTCCGATAAACAAGCGGGCTATGGCACTGGTGATAAGTTTGAGCAGGTTGATCAAATTTTTCTGCATGGTCAGCCGCCAGTACATATTGGAGGTACGGTAAGCCCGTTGCAATATCCACTGTAAAGTAGTTCGGGATGTTGGAATGTGTTCATAAGCGATAGCCTCCTGCGTATAAACCATTTTGCAGCCGGTTTGGCTTAGCTGAATACCCAGTGTGGTATCTTCGCTGCCAATCAGCGCCAGGCGCTCATCAAACGGACCTTGTACCTGCATCAGGGTTTTATATTTTACCATCATGTTATTGGTAGCTACGCCCAGATAAGTAAGTGCCGAACCTGTAGGTGCATTGTGATGAGTAAACAAAAAGAATCCTCCTTTTACAATCCATTTTGGCGGTTCAGCTACAAATACGGGCAGCGACGGCCCCTGTACTAAATCGGCCCCGGTTTGCTGCTGGATGTCAAGCAGCTTCTGTATCCAGTCCGGCTTAGGGTATTCATCATCGTCAATAAAGGCGATAAAATCTGCATCTGCATCAGCCAAACTCACGGCTTTGTTGCGGGTGAAGGGGATGCCTCGTCTTTCTTCAAACGCATACACAAGCGGAAAACGGTAGCCCCGCTTCATGCCTTCTATCACCGGCTCCGCGCTTTTTTGCGGATCATTATCCACTACCACAACCTGCAGCTGCACATCATCAGGAATGAGCAAAACACTAATTTCTTTCAATAACACAGCAAGATACTGCTGCCTTTTACAGGTAGCAATGCATATGGTAATTTTTATAACAGAAGTATTTTGTTGCATGAATTGATACGCGGGTATACGCCTTACCTGTTTACTGTAATTAGTGCCCCTATGTTAAGGCGATTTATCATTTTCCGTTTAATTTAAACCACTTGAGCAATACATTTTTCCGGTCGGTATTCACTCTGGCAAGCACTACTTTTTCTTTAGGTTGGTCAGCCGGAATATTTTCATGCTCTACACTCCACACATCAGCTTCGCGAAAAGCGTGATAAGTCCAGTCCCAGCCGTATTCCTCAAATATCTGTATACAATCATTCAGATATTGAGCCGCCCCCGGCGCCCAACGTACAGCGCTGAACTCGCCAATGTAAATATGGGCGTTATGGGCCAGCTGAAAATTTCTCAGCGGCTGCAGAATTTCTTTTAAAGCTGCTTTGTCATACGCCTTGCCATCAATAAATCCGGGATAATGTACATCGGTGAAATGATTAAGTACGCCTTGTGCTGTGAACTTTTGCGGTTCATACATGTGTGCTTCGTAAATTAGGTTCTTAATGGGTAAGGCCGGCATTGAAGCATAGTCGCCTGCCCGCGCCCAATCACCCGACTCTACGATAACTGGCACATCAGCATCTATTGCCCTAATGACCTGCGCAGCATGCAACTGCGTTTGCAGATAGTCAAGCCCCTGCTGCGCAGGTTTATTTTGCACAGGTTCATTGATCAAATCATATCCCCATACAGCAGTATTGCCTTTATAACGGTTTGCTATCGTTTTCCATAATTCGATAAAGCGGTCATTGTATTTCTTTTCGTAAAACATTACCAGGCTATGGTCATCATCGTAATGGCCGCCCGGTGGATAATGTAAATCGACTACCACTTTTATTCTATATTTAGCAGCAGCTTTTAATACCCTGTCCAATTCATTGAGCTTAAAATCGAGCCACTCGTTGTAATGGGCTAAATCTTTGTCATTTTCCAATTTCACTTTCCAGTCACCTATGGCGTCCAGTTGCCAGCGGAGCAGGTTGGCATGGTACTCGTGTGCAAGTGCTGCAAAATCGGCCTCATTAAAAACCTGCGGAGACATAAAACCCCGGAAATGCGTAGTTCGATAAATTAATACTTTTAAAGAACCGGTCGGATCTGCCTGCCCGCCGTCCTGCTGATTTCCGGTTTCACTTTGTGCAGTGCTGTTGCAGCCCACAAAAAACAATACCACAAGTGCCGGTAAAGCAAAAATCCATACCGTACTCCGTTTATAATTGGGCTGTAACAGCATTTGCTTGCTAAAAAGAGAAAGAATTGAAATTAGCTCCATGCGGATAACGACTTGTTGTTTTGCGGCAACACCGCCTGACCGGCTTGTCCCCGCTCATAAAGCAGTTGATAAATATAAAGCACCAACACTGTAGCCATCAGGTTGTAATAACTGAACACTGAATCGGATGTTAAGCAGGTGGCTAACAAATACCATAAATAATATTTCAGGTAATAAAACTCCCGGGGCACATTAACGGTAAAACTTTTTATAAATATCATAATGTAACCCACTACTGCCAACAAGCCGAACATGGCGTAGAAGCCGATAATGCCAACGTCGGACAGGTAAAAGCCAAAAGTAGTTTGCAATTTGTAATCGAAGTTGCCATAATCTGAAGCGTCTTTGGTGCCCTTGTAGGGTACGCCGTTTCCGAACAGACTGTTGATGACGGTCGGGGAAAACTTGGTGAGGTAATAGGTACCCGACAGCACCCGTATAGCCTCAGAATTGGCTAAGGCTTTGTCTTTTTGTGATTCCCGAAATCCATTAACAATTGCATTATTACTGTTGATGAAAGCAAATACCGCCACCACAAAGGCCATTAGCACCAATACTTTTTTATACAATTGTGCATCCTTCATAAAGTGAAAAAGGTAGATCACCAGCACTAAAGCAATACTTTGGCGGGTTACCTGCATCACGGTAATCACCACGCCTAATAAAGCAAGTAATATGTAGAGCCACCGGCTTTTTCCGGCCGCATTTACCTTGTTTAATGCAATAAACGAACTTAAAAAAAAGATACCCGCTGCAGGAAAATTAATACGTGTTACCCCCCGGTCCTGCACATACTCGTCTACAGTACCAAAATACACAACGCTGCTATGCGTATATTGAAAAAAGAACAGCAGCACATAGGCAATGCCATAGCCGATAATGATTTTCTCAATGGTGCTTACATACATTCGCTTTTCGAGCAGAAAGAAGAATACCGGCCAGATCATCAGTAATATGGTAGACTTAAAGCTATCGATAAAGGACTGCCCCCAGAAAAAATATGCCATAAACACCGAAAGCACCTGTGCAACCGTAATCATTTGAACCGGCAGGATAAACCCTCCTTTTCTTTTAGCGAAGAATGGGACAGCCAATAAAACCGCCAGAAACACATAAAGGAAACGCAGATTGCCCAGCGGACTGGTGAGCAGAAAGCGCGGTGAAAAAAAGTTGATAGAGAACCCAACCAGCAAAATCACAAACCATCTTATATATTTTTCATTGTTCATTCTGTCAACAAGTTGAAGCTTACCGGCTATACGCTACATTTTATTTATTTGCAGCTTTCAGCTGCGTTTTTAAAGCAAAAAATTGATCATTATCATACCTGCCCGACCACCCCTGTTTGAAAGCCATGGTGTACAATTTAAGTACATGCTGATTATTGCCTTTTGAAAACAGTGTATAGCCCAACACATTCAC
>CAXTCH010000305.1:0-4731 GCA_964241945.1 uncultured Mucilaginibacter sp. | reverse complement strand
GAAACCAATACTACCTCGGCCTCTAACTGCTTAATTAAATCGATAATTAAAAAGTTATTATTTAAAGGCACCATCAATCCGCCTGCGCCTTCAATAATTAAACGGTTATGCGTTTTTGGAGGGATTAGCTGAGCGGGATCTATTTCAATTTCATCTAAAGCTGCCGATTTATGTGGTGAATAGGGTTGAGTCAGGCGGTAAGCTTCCGGATGAAATTTGGTTACCGGGTTTGAGATTAACCGCTGTACTTTCATGGTATCGCTGTTATCAAGATCGCCGGATTGTACAGGCTTCCAATAGTCAGCCTGTAATTTTTCTACTAAGATGGCTGATATTATCGTTTTGCCGACATCGGTTCCAATACCGGTAACAAAAATGGGTTTATGTGAGGTCATGAAGATGTTGTTTAATGTGTCGGGTGAGCAAAGTGATTTCCTCAGCAGTATTAAATGAGTGCAGGCAAATACGAAGCCGCTCAGAACCTGCGGCTACCGTTGGCGACAGGATAGGCCGCAAATCTATTCCGGCTTGCTGGAGTTTCGAGGCTGCAAGTTTAGTAAGCTGCGCATCACCGATGATAATGCACTGGATAGTGCTCTTACTATCAATGAGTTTGATGCTGCTCTCTCCTTGAAAGGCTGCTTTAAATAAGTAAATGTGCTGTTTTAAAAGTTGAATGTCTTCATTTGCTTCTCTCAACATCTCATAAGCCTTGCTTATCGCCGCCAGTTGATGCAATGGTGCAGCGGTCGTATAGATAAATGAGCGGGCATAATTGACCAGATAATTAACCAGCAAAGCACTGCCTAACACAATGGCACCGTGTGCGCCCAACGCCTTTCCAAAAGTAACTACACGGGCCAGTACTTTCTCCTGCAACTGCAGTTCCTGTACTAACCCGTAGCCAAATAACCCGGTGGCGTGCGCCTCATCGACAATGAGACCGGCGCCGTATTGTTCACATAAGTTTGCTATGGCAGTTAATGGAGCAGCGTCTCCATCCATGGAGTAAATACTTTCAACTGCCACGTAACATCGGCCTGTGCTGCGCTTTAACTTTTCTTCCAGGTGCTGCACATCATTGTGCCGGAAAGAATATCGATTGCCATTGCTCAGGCGGATACCGTCGATAACTGAAGCATGAATCAGTTCATCGTGTATAACCGTATCTCTGCGTTGAGGAAGGGAAGAAAATAAACCTACATTGGCATCATAACCTGAGTTAAACAACAAGCCTGCTTCGCATCTGTGCAGTTGGGCAATTTCGTTTTCTAGCTGCATGGCATAATCCGTGTTGCCGGCTAAAAGGCGGGAACCGGTTGAACCGTTTTGTTTATGTTGATAAGCCAGCTCCTGATCAACTTGCTGTTTCAACGCTGATGAACGGGCGAAGCCCAGGTAATCATTAGAACAAAAGTCGATCAAGCCGTCCTCATGTTTTAATGAGCGATAATTGCCGGCATGCTGACGCTTAGCAAGCCTTTGATCCATGTATTGATGAATGTTGACCAAATTTGAAACTTTTGGCTAAAATAAAAAAAGCGGCTGTTTGCCGCTTTCATCTAAAGTAAATTATTCCTGAGAAGGAGGGGCGCCACCGCCGCCGTTTTGTTGCATCCGTTGCATCATTTGTGCCCGCATATCGTCCTGATACTTTTTGTAAGCAGTTTGCTGATCAGGAGTTAATACAGCGTTAACTTTGGTATTGGTTTCCGAACGCATGGAGGTCATTGCTTGTCTCATGGCATCTCTGTCACCGTTAGCTGCAGTACGTACGCTATCCATCTTGGCCGACTGTGCCTGAAAAATGGCCTGTACTTTTGCAGTTTGATCATCAGTCAGTTTTAACGCAGTTTGCAAATTTTTTGCCTGGTCAGCTGGGTTCATACGCATACGGCCACCGCCTTGCGCAAATGACGCTGCCGAAATACCTATAAGCAGGCCACACATTAAAAGCATCTTTTTCATAAGAATTAATTTTTAGTTTTTAATTCTGATAAAGATAACGGCTTAAGGTTTAATACAACACTTGTAACTTAATTGTTGCTTTGCTGTAATTTGGCAATGGAGCGCTGCATATCTGCCATCATGGTGGTTAAACTTTCCATCGTTGGCTTGGGCATAGGTTCGGGCAATTGAGTAGAAATATAGGCTTTTGCTTTCCAAACTTCTAACACATCTTCACCGTTGATTTCATATGGTTCATAGACCGGATTATCCGAAAGCAATTTTAATCTCTTATTCTCTCTGAAACGGTTGCCTATACGTGTATATACCACACCTTCGGATTGAGAGAAAATTATGTAAGTTTCATTCGGTTTAATATCGGTCCAGTTTTCTACGTATTCACCTACGATTACCGTGCCCGATTGCAAAGGCAGCATCGAGTCGCCTTTAATTTCAAATGCCCGGTAAGTGCCGTTTTTAAACATCGGCAAATAAAACTTAGGCAGCGTAGCTACATATTCAGGATCAGCATAGCCGTTTAAGTAACCGGCACTGGCTTTTACCGGCACTAGTTCAATGTTCTCGTTATCATCTTTATCTACCGATATACTTAATATACGTAAGCCATTGCCCGACGTCTTTTTTGATAAGGCCAGCCATTTGTCATCGATTGCTTCATTAATAAAGTCATCAATACTAATTTCAAAATAGACTGCTATTTTTTTTAGTAAATCATATTTTGGATCAGCGCGATCTTCTTCATAAGCACCTACTAATGAGCGCTTTATACCAATATTATCTGCAAACTGTTGCTGGGTAAGCCCCTTTTTCTTTCTCAGGAACTTAATATTTGTTGAAATAATTGACATAAATATTTGCAATTACTAAATTAGTTAGTAAATTTATGCTCATAAAGTTAGTAATTAATTTTTGAACAGCAAATTTTATTGTATGAAACGGTTTATTTATATCATTACAGACAGAAACAGAAACAACCTGCATGTGGGCTTATGCTCGGATTTGTTAAAAACTTTAGCGTTTTACCGCGAAATGCCTACCCTGTTTTTTGATTCGGCAAAACAGCTAAACCGTTTAGTATATTTTGAAGAGATTAATACAGAAGAGCAGGCTATGGAGCGTTTTAAATTTGTTAGCACTTTTACCCGTGCCCAAAAAGAAAAAATGATAAGGTCTGTAAATGCCGACTGGATTGACCTTACCATTGGATTGAACTTTGAGAACGGATTGCGTGTTCGTCCGCAAATCCGTCCTTCATTGAATCCGGGCCGTAGCCGGGTCACCTTTTAATAAATTTTAAAGCGCCAGAGTTCATGCAATAACGTTTACCACCTTGGTCAGCCGGTCCGTCATCGAATACGTGCCCCAGGTGTAAACCGGTGCTCTTTTCAACTACCTCATCACGTTCCATACCATAGCTGCGGTCTTTAACTATAGCTACTTTACTCATATCCACCGGCTTGGTAAAACTTGGCCAGCCGGTGCCGCTGTCGAACTTATTGTCTGAAGTAAACAGCACTTCGCCGGTGGCGGCACTCACATATACTCCCTTTTCATGATTGTTCCAATAAGCGTTATGAAAAGGGGGTTCAGTACCTTTTTCAACCATAATATAATATTGGTTATCGTTAAGTTGCTTTTTCCACTCGGCAGCCGGCTTAGCCGACTTACCTTTTGGTAGCTGGATATTGCTTTGCCCGTTCATTTGCTGGCATCCAAAAAGAATGATGAAGCACAAAGCACTTGCTGATAAAATTAGTTTCTTCATAATTAATATACGTCGGCTTGGCCGCAACGGTTTTTAATCGTATACATCCGACACTTAAATGACTTTGTATTTCGGCACAAGCACTTTAGTAATCAAATGAGCCATCCCATTGCTTTGAGGTATGTCAAACGTGCTGATAATACTTTCTCCTCCATTTTCATCCACTAATACAATATTGCGGTTAGCATCGATATGAGCGGTAAGCTTTCCTCCGGCAATGGTAAGTATCTCAGCCTGGCCGTTGTTATCTTTAATTAATTTGGCAATATCTTTAGCGCTAACTGTTCCCTTAACAGCATGATAAGTGACTAAATTATCTAATTCTAATAAATGGTTTTGCTTAAGTAAAGAGTCCATTTGGCCTGCACCAAAGCTGTTGAATGCAACGTTATCAGGCACAAAAACGGTAATAGGGCCACGACTTCTAAAAGTTTCTATCAGCCCACCCGCCCGTACAGCTTTGATAAACATGCTATAATCAGGCGACTGTGAAAAATTATACATCACATCCTGACCTGAATTCATGGCTGTGCCGTTTACCATTTTAACTTTACCTTGTTGTGCTGCAGGTGAACGCACGGTATCTGTGGCGCCTCTTACTGAACCGGTACCACCGGTTTGCTGAGCAAAAGCTGCAGTGGAAGCAACTAAGAAAATCACGAGGATAAGCAACTGTTTTATCATAAGGCACAAATGTACCTTACTAATTAATTACAGCGCAATAGGTTTTCATTAAAATAAAAAAGTATCTGCTTTCGACGGCTGATACTTTTTTTATTTTGATATTATCTCTGTACAGGCGGGGTACTTGGTGGCGGCTCAGTGCTTACCGGTGATGGTATACCGCTTGTGTCTACAGGCGCACTCAAACTATCTGTTTCCGTTGAATCACTTTTGGTAGATATGCGCGGTGAAGGGCAATCATACTTTTCAGTAATTTTTACCCAAGGCTTTGGAAACGGCCCTCTGGTGTATCCCGATTTAGGATCATCATACAC
>CAXTCH010000304.1:0-4757 GCA_964241945.1 uncultured Mucilaginibacter sp. | reverse complement strand
GTTTTTAATGCTTCAACTGGCGACCTGGCCTTTAGCATACCCATCCGTTCGCTTACATTCCAAAAATCGCTGATGCAGGAGCATTTTAATGAAAACTACATGGAGAGCGATAAGTATCCGCAGGCCACCTTCCGCGGAAAAATTCAGCAGCGCGTGGATGTTTCCCAAAATGGTACTTATGCGGTTAATGCTACAGGTGTTCTTGAGGTACATGGGGTGAAACAAACGCGCACCATTTTCGGCAAAATTACGGTTAGTAATGGCGTGGTCAGCATGAACTCCGAGTTTATGGTGAAGTGTAAAGACCACAACATTGAAATACCTAAGCTCGTGTTCGAAAAAATTGCCGAGACCATACAGGTGCAGGTAGCCGCCACCTACTCAGCTTACAAAAAATAACAGAAACCTCATCCTGACTTATACCACATTTAATGAAAACCTATTTGATTGTACTGGCTGCGCTGCTGTTAACTGTTGCAGCAGCAACGGCACAGCAAAAGAAAGATCAGTACAAAGGCCGGCAGGGTGATGCCAGGGCAGATACCAGTTCAACAGTCGCAACAGATTCATTGATGAATGCCCTGGCCGGAAACACTGCAGACGAGCCCGTGCAGGCGGCATTTAAATCAACCCGGCTGATATTAACACCTACCACCGAAACCAACAAAAAGAACACGCTTAACTTTATGGTAGTTCACCGCTTTGGTGATATTGGTGGAAGCAACGGCGGTGGCAAAACATTCTGGGGCTTAGACAACTCGTCGGATATTTACATCGGCTTTGAATATGGGGTAACCGATCACCTGGATATTGATTTTGGCCGGAGTAAATATGAACAATTGCTGGACTTAGGTGTAAAGTATAATCTGCTGCAGCAAAAAACCGATGAAAGCATGCCTTTTGCTTTAACCGTGCTGGCAGATGTGGGCCTGAAACCTTATAGGGTGGCTACCCATGTGTATGATGATTACAGCAACCGTTTATCCTATTTCTACCAGGCTATCTTTTCCCGCAAATTTTCCTCCAGGTTTTCGGCCGAAATAGCGCCCTCTTTTCTACGCAATAATCTGCCGTTCCCATATATCCAGGGCAATGAGCAAAACATCTTCTCCCTTTCGGCAGCAGGCCGCTTTAAAGTTACAAAGCATATGGGCGTAGTGGTTGATTATGCGCATCCTTTCTCCGATTTCCGCCAGCATAGCAGCAGTCCTAAGTTTTATGACCCGTTGGGAGTAGGTATTGAAATAGAAACAGGCGGGCACGTGTTTACCCTCAACCTGAGTAATGCGCAAGCTATCAACCCTATCAATTACCTGAGTGATACAGAATCTAAATGGGCCAAAGGGCAATATCGTTTAGGCTTTACCATATCCAGGGTATTTGATATGAACCACAAACATAAAGGAACTTACAAATAACATTTACCAGTCAGCATTATTATGGAAAGAAAAGAATTTTTAAGCAAGCTGGGCATCAGCCTGGCTGCCGTTTGTGCAGGCTGCAGTATGGCTTCGTGCGGCAGCACACCCAAGCAGGATGACCCCACACCCTCAAACGGTACCGGCAACACCGGCGCCGGGAGCAATAATGGAACCGGCCTGCTTAGTGCCGATTTAGCTACAGAACTGAAGAATGCCGGTGAGTTTAAGGTGGCTAACGGCATTATCTTAGTGCGGCTTACGCAAGGCAGTACTTTAAGCGCGTTTACAGCAGTACAGGTTGCTTGTACTCATCAGGGCGTATCCATCAATTGGAATTCAGCGCAAGGAAAGTTTATCTGCCCGGCACATGGGAGCCAGTTTAATGCCCAAGGGGCTGTATTGCAAGGTCCTGCCACTTTAGCGCTTAAAGAATATCAGGTAAATATTACGGGGAATAATTTAACGGTAACAGCTTAAGTTTTTGTCTGCTCAATTACACCAAAAGATGTGACTGTAACATTCAACTAAAGTTCGGAAGCGCATTATTTTAAAGCAAAGCGGAATGATCGTTTAGTGCAACAACAACAATCAGGATGGATAGCGTTACTTTCTGATTTCAAGAAAGCCTTTTATAGTCCCACTTGTGTCGTTAGACAACGTTTCAATTAAACAAATGGCGGGCTTCCACCGGCGATAAGCTAATCTTGGTTTTGCATAGTTTGCTTCCTTTTGACTGATGCCTATTAATTAACCGTGAAATAAAAATTAGCGCATTCAAGTAGTTCGTTTCATTACTATGGATCGTAGTTTTTGCTATAGGGCACAAACTCAGTCGAGCCTACCTACTTAAAGGCATAGCAGCGTGTAAATTTAAACCGCTGAAAAATTTAAAGATAATATTTTCCACCGATCGGATAAGCCCTTGTTCATTACATTGACAAGAGCTTATCCAATTAAAGTCCAACTACTGCCTCTATAACTGTGTCAGCTTTTTGATGTGAAAAGTTGCTCTGATCTTCATCGTAGTTAACACGCTTTCATGCCGGTACATTTTCTGTAATACTTTCGGATGTATTTCCTTTTCCTCGGCTCGTTGAGCGAAGGAGTGCCTTGCTTTATCCTGTGAAGCATTTTTTGTGCTGCCAATCATCACCATGATTTTTTCTATCGCTTCTTCAGCTGCTTCACACAATGCGCAATTTTCCATCGTAACTGGTAGCGGTTATCTAAAGAGCTTAGTTCCTGTAGCAGCAGAAAAACAAGATTGTGTTTGTTGTTCACTAAATCGCCACCGTTTTGCCGGTAATGCCCAAGAACCGCCAAGGCTTTTCCCGGTATTTTAACAGAGCCATGCTCCCCGTTTTTTGACATTTGATAATAAAGCCGCCCATTCTGAAAATCCGTCCATTTCAACAACAGGCAACCAGATGTTACGCGCAAGATTGTAAATAGAGGAGTGGCTTGTTAAGTTTAATTTTTTTAGCTACTGAGCCATTTTACAAAATTAGATGAGTTTGAAAGCTATAAGCCTTGCTTTATTTATAAGAAATGTTATCTTGATTGGTATGAGAACAATAATATGAGGCATTGCCTCGAGTGCTGAGTGTCATGAAAAAAATCATTTGCTTTTCATGGTAAGTTCCACAGGCAGGCGGCTAATGGGCTGCATACGAATTTTACGATAAAAAATTTCGGCACCTTCAGATTGTAACTGAATTTTGCCTTTTGTCATCGGGGTCATAGCACCGTTATCCACTTGGCTGTTGTGATACAGCACCATGGCAACTTTCCCGTTGAGGACGTGAATGCTGGTATCACCATGGCAATACAGGTCAAGTGTGTTCCACTCGCCGGATTGCTTTTCATCACCTGCCTGCTTAATGCAATGCCTGCCATTCTTACTTTTGTCGCTAAAGGTTAACAAAGCGCCATTCGCATCATAAACATAATCAGCCTCATTTCTTTTAATAGCCGGAATGTCCGCCGACCCACCGGCACAGCCCCAGTAGTCACCGCAGTTACCTTCCTCTACCTGGAACTCCTGAGCGCGCATCCAAGCCATATAATCAGCACCGAATTTACCAACGGAGTGATAAAGCAAACCGCTATCTTTCTTGTTGCCTTTTTTCTTTTGACCCCAAAGCAGTTTACCCCATTTAAATTGTAACTGAAGATGGTAGTTTTCGTACTCCTGTTTGGTAATAATTGCGCCCCAGTTCTCTCCGGATATCCTGATCACTTTCTCACCGTTGTCATCAACAACTGTAAATACTTTACGGGGATCATTATTTAAACCTAAAGGGGTGTTAGTTAGCGGCTTGCCATTGTCATCCAAGTCAGGCCCGATATAAGTATCCCAACCGTTGAGGTTTTTACCATTAAACAGGTTTACCCAGCTATCTTTTTTAAATGAAGTGAGTGAAAGGCATAGCATGCCAGCTATAGTTGAAAAGGAAAAAATGCGTTTCATGGTGAAATAATCGGTTAAACGAATATACCAATACCTGAAGCATTATTTACGTTGTTCAAAATAAATAAGTCGTTATGGTGATTTAACTAAATACACCACTCATTAAATAGCTTATGATGAGCTGAAGATTATGTGCCACCAACAATATCACTTAGGCTGGTGGTGAGGAGAAAGCCCGTTGTGAGACTATAGCAAGCAGGGTGGCAATAGCATCCCCTTTATTAAGCAGCTTATAATTGATAAGGATAGGCGATGGGTTGTAGGGTATGAGTTACCGTACCTGCGACCTCTTTACAAATGTGAAAAGTGTTTATTCCCATTATCCCATCCATTTTTTTACAAAATATATTGCGTGTAAATCAGTAGCTTAGTTTTATAAACCAACAACCGTCACTGCCATGCTTTCCTGTTTTAACAAATACGGTATGGGCTGCTTATGTACTGCTATTGGGTTAGGCATCGTGATAAGCCATTGTGCCGTTGCCCAAAGTCAGCCAATACTGATTGCCGATAAGCTTGCTGCAAAAATCGACAGTTTCGGGCAGCAGCATGTGCCCGAAAAGCTATATGTGCAGCTGGATAAAATGAATTATACCATAGGTGATACCCTTTGGTTCAAAGCTTACCTGCAGATGGCCGGTTCCCTGTTACCCTCTTCCTTCAGCGGTATTCTGTATACGGAGCTGGCTAACGACAGTAATCAGGTAATTAAACGCTTTCGCCTGCCGGTAATAGCCGGCGTTAGCTGGGGTAATATCGGGCTGAATGAAGGGGATATTGCACCCGGAAATTATACTTTACGCATGTATACCAACACGCAACGAAACTTTAATGAGCATTTGATGTTTATCCGCCCGCTATACATC
>CAXTCH010000303.1:0-4782 GCA_964241945.1 uncultured Mucilaginibacter sp. | reverse complement strand
CCACCGCATGGCCATGGCCTTTGCGCCGCTGGCCTTGCTGGTACCGCAGGTAGAGATAGAGGATGCACAGGTGGTTGAAAAATCATATCCGGCTTTTTGGGAGGATTTTCAGAAAGCAGGATTTACGGTTGAACCTGTATAAGTGAAGCTGAAGGCATCGTTTAGCTGATAATCGGTACTCAACATGAAAATAATAAGCTTAAGTTATACGGCATTACCGCATTATTCCTAATTTTGGGCGTCTCACCATAATTATACTACGTTGGAGCAAAACGAACTCACTACCGTTGAAACTGCCAAAGATTTAGGCCTGCGGCCCGAAGAATTTGAACGCATCAAAGAAATTTTACAGCGCACTCCCAATTTTACCGAACTTTCTATTTTTTCGGTAATGTGGAGCGAGCACTGCTCGTATAAAAATTCCATTAAATGGCTCAAAACTTTGCCCCGCGAAGGCTCGCGCATGCTGGCCAAAGCCGGTGAAGAAAACGCCGGACTGGTAGACTTGGGCGACGGTATAGGCTGTGCCTTCAAAATAGAATCGCACAATCACCCTTCGGCGCTCGAACCCTATCAAGGGGCGGCTACCGGCGTGGGCGGTATCAACCGGGATATTTTCACCATGGGTGCCCGGCCCATTGCGCAGCTTAACTCATTGCGTTTTGGCGATATCAGCCAAGCCCGTACCCAATGGCTCATTAAGGGCGTAGTGAAAGGTATCGGCGATTACGGCAACGCGTTCGGCATCCCTACCGTAGGCGGTGAACTGTTTTTTGATGAGTGCTACAACGTAAACCCACTGGTAAATGCTATGTCGGCCGGTATTGTAAAGGCGGGTGAAACGGTTTCAGCTACTTCTGATGGCGTAGGCAATCCGGTGTTTATTGTGGGATCCTCCACGGGTAAAGATGGTATTCACGGGGCGGCCTTTGCTTCTAAAGATATTACTGAAGATTCAGTAAATGATTTACCTGCCGTACAGGTGGGTGATCCTTTCCAGGAAAAATTACTGCTTGAAGCCACACTTGAAGTCATTCAGACCGGTGCTGTAATTGGCATGCAGGATATGGGCGCGGCGGGCATTATCTGCTCCAACTCCGAAATGTCGGCCAAAGGCGAGCATGGTATGGTGATTTATCTAGACAAAGTGCCTACCCGCCAGGAAAATATGAAACCTTACGAAATCCTGCTGTCTGAATCACAAGAGCGTATGCTGATTGTGGTGGAAAAAGGCCGCGAGGCCGATGTGCAGGCAGTATTTGATAAATGGGATTTAAACTGCGTACAGATTGGCGAAGTAACCGATACCCGACGCCTCGAGTATTTTATGAATGGCGAAAAAGTGGCTGATGTACCTGCCGATGATTTGGTATTGGGCGGCGGCGCACCGGTATACGACCGTGAGTACCGGGAACCGGCTTATTACCAGGAAAATCAAAAGTTTACTATTGATAATGTAGCCATGCCGGAAGATTTGAAGGATGTAGCTGAACATCTAATTGCGCATCCTAATATTGCTTCCAAACGCTGGGTAACTGACCAGTACGACTCTATGGTAGGTACTGCCACCATGACCACTAACCGCCCCAGCGATGCAGCAGTGGTAGCCGTAAAGGGTACTGATAAAGCCATTGTATTAACCGTAGATTGCAATTCGCGATATGTATATGCCGACCCTCAAAAGGGTTGCGCTATAGCTGTGGCAGAAGCGGCCCGTAATATTACTTGTGCCGGTGGCGAGCCGGTAGCCATCACCAACTGCCTTAACTTCGGCAATCCCTACGTGCCCGAAGTATACTGGCAGTTTGTAGGCGCCATTAAGGGCATGGGCGAGGCCTGCACTAAGTTTGGTACCCCGGTAACCGGCGGTAACGTGAGTTTTTACAACCAATCATCGGATGAAGGTCCGGTATTTCCGACGCCAACCATTGGTATGCTTGGCGTAATGGACGATGTGGATAATATCATGACTTCGGATTTCAAACAACCGGGTGATTTTATTTACCTGATCGGTAAATCGGTGAATGATATTGCTTCCTCACAATATTTAGCCTCCTACCACAAAATACAAGCTTCTCCGGCGCCGTATTTCGATTTGGAAGAGGAGTATGCTATGCAGCAAGTGGTTAAGGAATTAATTAAGCATAAAGCAGTGGTATCTGCACATGACGTGGCCGATGGCGGTTTATATGTAACCTTAACTGAATCTGCCATGTCTAACGGCCTGGGGTTTGATATCAGTACCGATGAAGAATTACGTAAGGATGCTTACCTGTTTGGCGAAGCGCAGGGCAGGGTAGTAGTAAGTGTATCGCCTGAAGATCAGGATCGCTTTATTGAAATGATGGCCACCAGCGAAGTAGAATTCAGCTTAATAGGCGAAGTAACCAACGGTTTCTTTTATGTGGACGGGCAGATGTTCGGTCATGTAACTGATGTGAAGCTGACTTACGATAACATTTTGCATTCCATCTTAGGCGAATAATGCTGAAGCTGAACCGTATGCACCATGTAGCTGTAATTTGCGCTGATTATGCCAGATCAAAGCATTTTTATACCGATATTTTAGGTTTAAAGATTGTACAGGAGGTGTATCGTGAAGCAAGAAATTCTTATAAGCTCGATTTGGAAGTGGGTAAGCTTTACCAAATCGAGCTGTTCTCTTTCCCTAATCCGCCGTCCCGTCCCGGTAATCCTGAAGCCGCAGGCTTGCGCCATCTGGCTTTCGAAGTGGACAGCGTAGAGGAAGCAGTAGCTTACCTTACCACCCGCAATATTGAAGCGGAACCCATACGCACAGATGAACTAACCGGTAAGCGTTACACCTTTTTTAAAGATCCTGACGGCTTACCGCTTGAGTTTTACGAGCGATAGTATATGAGCGACATCTTTCGCTTTAAACATTTTGCTGTCGACCAGACCGGCTGCGCCATGAAGGTGAACACCGATGGTGTATTGCTGGGCGCTGTAGCGGATGCGCCTGCTCCAAAAAAAATTATCGACATTGGTACAGGCACCGGGGTAATCGCATTAATGCTGGCACAGCGCTTTCCGGATGCGACAGTAGACGCTGTTGAAATTGATGCTCCGGCTGCAGCAGGGGCGAAAATGAATTTTACTAAATCGCCTTTTTCAGAAAGGCTGCAGTTAAAAGCCGGTGATTTCAGACAGGTGCTGAGTGCTGATTTCAATTTAAAAAAGTACGATCTTATCGTAAGTAATCCGCCTTTCTATCTGAATGCGTTGCATTCACTTAAAGCCAGTAAAACCATAGCTAAACATGCAGATGCAGCGTTTTTTTCAATACTGCTCAAAACCTGTGCTTCATATTTGGCCGCTGAGGGCCAATGCTGGTTTATATTGCCATTAAATACTGCTGCGTTAATAACGGAGCAGGCCCATCAGTATGGTTTGCATCTGCGGCATACCTTTAATATCAAATCATTCGCTGATTATAAACCTCATCGTGTAATTATAAGTTTAGGATTTAAAGCGGTTGTTGAAGTGCAGCAGGAACTGGTAATTTATGCCGCACTTAAAATTTACACACAGCCTTACCGCGAGTTGCTTAAAAATTTCCTGACTATCTTTTAGGATCATCCGTTGGTGTTTAGTGCTATATTATACCTATTCGCTGTTATCTTTGCTTCTAACTTATGACTCGCATCGGCTTAATTTCTGATACCCACGGTTACCTTGATGAATCGGTATTTAAACATTTTGCTGATTGTGATGAAATATGGCATGCCGGCGATTTCGGGCCTGATGTAGCTGACCGCCTGGCGGCATTTAAACCCCTGAAAGGCGTTTACGGAAATATCGACGGTACCGACATCCGCCGTAAATTTCCGTTGAATTTGCGCTTTACCTGTGAGGAAGTGGAGGTATGGATAACGCATATCGGAGGTTATCCGGGTCGTTACAACCCGGCTGTGAAACCCGAAATTTATACTAATCCGCCGCAATTATTTATCACCGGGCACTCGCAC
The DNA here is from genome assembly GCA_964241945.1 of uncultured Mucilaginibacter sp. Lineage (GTDB taxonomy): Bacteria > Bacteroidota > Bacteroidia > Sphingobacteriales > Sphingobacteriaceae > Mucilaginibacter. Next base: position 793 of record CAXTCH010000303.1, on the reverse strand, counting down.
ATTTTAAAAGTAATCTACGATGAAAAAATTAAATGCCTTCACTTAAATCCGGGCGCGGCAGGCAAGCAAGGCTGGCACAAGGTACGTACCCTGATGAAATTTCAAATTGACGCCGCGAAGATTGCTGATTTGAAAGTCATCGAGCTTTTAAAAGGCTAAAGACATCGATCATATCAGCTTTTCCTTATTGCATTCCACTTCAAACACCGAATCGATCAGCAACTGCGGTTGTTTGGAGGCGGCTACGGCAAGGCGGTCGCAACGTTCATTTTCCGGATGACCAGCATGGCCTTTAATCCATACAAAGCGGATTTTATGCAGCTTGCTCACTTCCAGGTAGCGCAGCCAGAGGTCTTTATTTTTTTTATCTTTAAAGCCTTTTTGCACCCAACTGTACACCCAGCGTTTTTCAATAGCATCCACCACATACTTAGAGTCGGAGTAGATAGTCGCTGTTTGGTTTGGCGTCTTTAAGGCTTCCAAACCTGCAATAACAGCCAACAATTCCATACGGTTATTAGTAGTTTTACGGTAACCGGCCGACAGTTCTTTATAATGCGGCCCTGAGCGTAAAATGGTGCCGTAACCGCCCGGCCCGGGATTGCCGCTGGAAGCGCCGTCTGTAAAGATTTCTATCATATCGGAATTGCGGGGCAAGTATAGGTAATTTGCCGCAGAGGCAATTAAGATAAAGTTTTAAAAAAGTATTGCACAGTTAGCGGAGTTTTATAATTTTGCATCTCCAAAGCACGGTAGATGTAGCTCAGTTGGTTAGAGCATCGGTTTGTGGTAC
>CAXTCH010000302.1:0-4786 GCA_964241945.1 uncultured Mucilaginibacter sp. | reverse complement strand
AAGTTCAGGTGGTATAAGCTGTCAGACGTTGCTATCTGCATTGCCTTCACCTTCATCACGAGCGGCTTCGTATTATTTGCGCTGTCCTGCTGGTTGAACGCTACTTTATCAAACCGGAAATCACTTATTTTAATACTCAGGTGCTTCAGGGTCGTGCTTTTTTCTTTAATGCCGTTCCGGTTTACATAGGTAAAAAGCATATTGGTAATGGTCAGCTTTTGTACGGCGCCGATTTCCATTACATCGCGCATCAGCTTTACCAATTCGGGAGCTTTGTGAGCAGTTTGAGGTGTATCATTGTAGGGCTGACGCTTGTTTATAATGCGAATTACCGGGTGGCGCATCACCATACCTTGAATATTAAATCTTCTTCCGCCTGGAGTTTTGGCAAAACCGAAGTTGCTGAGAATCAAGCTGTCGGCGTATAAGTGCATTACATCATTCGGCGCTTTACGGGCAGCCAGCAAATGCTTATAGACCGCAGTATCAGGGATAAGCCTGAAATTGATTATCAGCGCTTTACCTGCATCAATGTTCAGGTCGAACTTGTCATATTCTATATGGTACAAGCTATCGCTGGCCTCCAGTACCATCTTCTTCAGGCTGTTGGTTAAAAAAGGCTTGGCCACCTTGCTATGTGGGTTAGCCAAGTCTTTTTTAAATAAATGCCAGCCCAGGTATCCTGCGGTAAAAAGCACTAAGAGTATGCCACCTGTCCAGGCCCATACTCTTACACCGCGAGGATGCTTTTGGTCTTTCATGGCGGATGCTGATTTGGTAAACCCACTTCAATTGATAGTGGTGATACGCTTGTTTAATCCGCGGATACATAACCTTCTGTATCCGGTTATGATTAAGTTTTGCACCGTTCTTTGAGAAGTCTCTTACATTTCAGGAAATGTAAGCCGGCAGACCACCTTCGTTCAGCATTCTTTGCGGCAGTACCGATGTTCAGGTGGCGAACAGCTGGCTATAGTCCTCTTGAATCCAGCACTTCCATTTTACCCATTAAAGGCGACCCCTGGGTAAAAATTGCCGAACCCATCAAATACAGGCCAATAATTACCTGCGGTAAAAATACGCTTTGATAAAAGCCCCATAAAAACGGAGATACCAGCAGCACGAAACCAGCTATCATATCTAAAATTAAATGCAGCTGAAAAGGAAATACTTTGAAAGGGCTGGCTTCATACTTAGTGAACAATGACATTACAGCGGTTAAAGCCCCAAAAAATATGGGCAAAAACAAGGCTGCCGCATTGTCAATGTGTGAATAGCCGAATAGCCAGGGAGCAGCAATCATTACAGCGCTGCCCAGGTAGTCAAGCACTCCATGTACACTGCGTGGGATAAACCCTTTTGAAGGGGCTTCGTCTTGATAATTCATACGTTATTATTTAAATTATACAGATAGGAAAATACAGACCGGTAGCTTAGATTGTTAAACTGCATATGCTATACTACAATCAGACAAAGAGATTCATTTTAATAAAGCAATTTACCGTTACAAACAGGTAACAGCCACCTGTGTTTGTTTGAATTTTGATTTACCGGCAAAAGTAGAGAATGAGCCCTGAATTGCAAGAGATTTTTTTTACAGGTATTTAACAGAAAATAATAACCGAGCCGCCACCTGTCTACCCGTCGATCCTCTTATGCTATTGTGCAACAATGCTATGACATTACAAAAACTGTTAAACTTAGCTTTACCTTCCCTATCCATAGAGAAACCCCTTTATCTATGGCACGATTCCTACTTGTTACCGCCCTATTTTTGCTTTTCTGTAGTCGATCCTTCGCACAGCAGTCGTACACGGTGCGCGGTACCGTTGCCGACTCTACCGGGGCAGCTATCGGGGTTACCGTAAAACTGGTATCGGCTAAAGATAGTGCGGTTACCACCACAGGTGCCAATGGCAGTTTTTACTTCAAAAAAGTGAGCGTTAAAAGTTTCACTATTACTATAACCGGGTTGGGTTATGAACCTTTTGTGAGGCATTATGCAGCCGCTCAGGCAGACAAACCGGTTTTATTAGATCCTATTCACTTAAAATTAGCCAGCAAAATGCTGAAAACGGTTGATATAACGGCCGTTAATCCAATTATCATTAAAGAAGATACCATTGAATATAAAGCCAGCGCCTACAAAGTGCGCGAAGGTTCAATGGTAGAGGAGCTGATTAAAAAGCTTCCGGGCATTAGCGTTGATCAGGACGGCAATATCACTGCACAAGGTAAACAGGTAACCAAAGTGCGGGTAAACGGAAAGGATTATTTTACGGGCGATGTGCAGACAGCCACCCGTAATCTGCCTGCCGACATTATTGAAAACATACAGATTATTGATGATTACGGCGATCAGGCCAACCTCACCGGCATTAAAACCGGCGACCCGGACAAGGTATTGAATATTACGATACAAAAAAGTAAACGCAACGGACAATTCGGTCAGGCCACCGCCGGTGTCGGGAGTCAAGGCCGTTATGTAACCAATCTTTCGGCCAACGCCTTTAAGGAAGATACCCAGGTAGCGCTGCTGGGTACGTTAAACAACAACAATAGCAATGCTTTTAATTTTGGCAGCACCGGTGGCGGTGGCGGCCGGGGCGGACAAAGCGGCGGGGGCACACAGGCCAGTACGGCGAACGGCATTACGGTCAATAAATCATTAGGTTTCAATTATCGCGATAGCTGGGGCAAAAAGATGACCGTTTATGGCAGCTATAGCTTTGGTGACCGCGACAAGACGACCCTAACCACTTCCGAACAGCAAAACCTGTTTCAATCGGGTAATATTTTGAACAATGATAACACCACCGACCATAACCATAACATCAACCACCGGGCGGACTTCAACCTGGAATATAAAATTGATACCGCTAATTATTTAAAAATCAATCCACGGTTTTCGTACAGTTCCTCCGGCGACATCAATAACGACATTTTTTCGAACAGCCGGCAAGGCAGCACAACCCGTGGTAATGAATATAGTCTGACCAATTCCAATTCTCCATCAGGCGGCGCTAATGTACTTTATAATCACCGTTTTCATAAAAAGGGGCGCAATTTCAGCATCAACACCAATTACAGTTTTTCGCAAAACGACTCTTATCTCACCGATAATTACAATACGCAAAAAGATTCAGTCATCATCCCTTTAGACCAACAGATTAATACTCACAGCAGTTCACAAAGCTTCAGTACGCACCTTTCTTACCTTGAACCGCTCTGGAAAACCACTTACCTCGAAGCCAATTACACTTACAGTTACAGTAATACCGACAACAACCGCTACAACTACCGCGTTGATGCGGTTACCCATGTGCAAACGTACATCGATTCGTTAAGTACATTATATAACTATCAATTCACCACCAACACCATCGGGCTGAATTTGCGGGGTATCAAACCCAAATACAATTATACCATCGGCATTGCTGCGCGGCCAGCCACGTTAAGGGGCGAATCCTCCAACTTCAGCACCGAAAACCATACGTTTAACTGGGTGCCTACAGCGCATTTCGTGTACAACTTTTCACGTAATCATACCTTTAACTTTAATTACAGCGGCACCACTGCACAGCCGGGTTTTACACAGCTGCAGTCCAGGCCCGACTACTCCGACCCGCAAAATATTGTTTATGGCAATCCTGATTTAAAGCCTTCGTTTACCAATAATATTACCCTGCGCTATAATCAGTTTGATATTAAGAGCGGTAACTCGCTGTTCGTCAATTTATCGGCCAGCGAAACGCAAAACTCAGTAGTTACCAACACCCAGCCGGTGCTCAATAAAATATTAAACCCCGGCAACAGTCGAGACAGCACGGCACAGGAAACGCATTACGTTAATGTAAACGGCGCTTTCAGCACCAGCGGTAATTATGCCTTTGTAAAGCCTTTTGATAACCGGAAGTTTACTGTCACCCTAAACGGGGGCATTAGTTACAATAACAACGTAAACTTTATTGAAGGTCAGCGTGATTTAGCCAAAAACTTTGTGTGGAACCAAGGCGCTAAAATCCGCATTGACATTGACAGCCTGATGGATACCGATGTAAGCGCCAACTACAGCGCTAACAATACCCGTTACAGCATCCCTTCAGCCATCAGCACCGATGCCCATACCTGGACTTTAGGATTAAATGGCCGCAGCTATTTCTTTTACGATTTTGTGCTGGGCTATGATCTGACCCAAACCATTAATCACGGATTTAGCAGTACTGTAAAAGCCAACCCTACCCTGCTGAGTACTTATATGGAATACCAGTTTCTGAATAAGCATATCGCTTCCCTTCGCCTGCAGGCGTTTGATTTATTTAACGAAAATACCGGGGTAACCCGCACCGTGAGTGGCAATGAAATTATTGATACCCGAACCAATCGCCTGGGCCGGTACTTTTTATTGAGTTTTACGTTGCGCCTGCAAAAATTTAGAGGCAGCCGCTCCGGCGGCCGCGGCTTTGGCGGCGGTGGCCGCCGCAGTGGTTTTGAAGGCGGCGGCCGGCGGTCATAATATAGCCGGTAACCCTGCTCATTACCATCAATTGAAATGCCTGTGTCAAAACGCAATAAAAGGTAGGTTAACTACACAGGCTATTCCCTATATTTAGCGCAAGTAACTTAAATCACACCTATGCTACGCCGTCAATTCTTAACCAGCAGTTTATTATCCGCAGGTGCCGTTGCACTGCTTTCTCACCCAAGCTTTGCCTCATGGGTTATACCTCCTGCTTATCAGTTTAAGCCATTCCGTAACAACGTTGGCATGTTTGCCGAGCAGGGC
>CAXTCH010000301.1:0-4793 GCA_964241945.1 uncultured Mucilaginibacter sp. | reverse complement strand
AAATAATACAGGTGGCGCGGTCTTTATAGTTAATGATGGACGACATTTTGTCGAAACCTACTACCAGCACTTTGGTATGCTTGCCGCTTTCAATAAACTGAGCACCGGTAGCCAAGCCATATACAAAGCCCGAGCACGCGGCCTGCAGGTCAAAACCCCAGGCATTTTTAGCGCCTACCTTGTCGGCTAAAATATTGGCCGTTGCCGGGAAAGGCATATCGGGCGTAGTGGTGCAAAAAATAATAAGTTCAATATCTTCGGCGCTGATGCCACGTTTTTTAAGCAAGGCATTTACTGCCGGAACAGCCATATCAGAGGTGGCCAGCCCTTCGCCTTTTAATATGTGGCGCTCTTTGATGCCGGTACGTGAGGTAATCCACTCGTCGTTGGTATCCACCATCGTTTCCAGCTCCTGGTTAGTGAGCACGTATTCAGGCGCATATCCATGCACCGCAGTAATAGCAGCACGAACTTTATTCATTGATCACTTTATATTTACTGAAAAGCCTGCTTTATTTTTTCAACCAAATGGCTTTCCACCATATCACGCGTTAAAAGCACCATATTTTTAATGGCTTTGGGATTGGAAATACCATGCCCTACCACCACCGGTGCATTCACGCCCAAAATGGGGCTGCCGCCATACTGCTCATAATTAAACCGGTCAAAAAATTCGTCCCTAAAGCCCTTCTTCAGGGTTATTACGTAAAATGATTCCGCAAGTTTAAGTATTACGTTGCCGGTAAAGCCATCACATACGGCTACATCAGAGCTGTCGGTAAATAAATCCCGGCCCTCAATGTTGCCCACAAAGTTAAACAGCTTCGATTCTTTCATTAAGGCATAGGTAGCCTGCGTAAGCAGATTGCCTTTTTCTTCTTCCTCGCCAATATTCATGAGCGCCACTTTAGGAGAGGCCATACCATAAATATTTTGCGCAAGCAAACTGCCCAGTACGCCAAACTGCAGCATCACATCGGGTTTGCAGTCTGCGTTGGCACCTACATCCAAAATAATACCCAAACCTCCTTTAAGTTTGGGTACAATAGCCGTCATGGCCGGACGTATTACACCAGGAATGGTTTTTACGCTGAACATGGACCCTACCAGCATAGCGCCGGTATTACCGGCTGAAGCAAATCCCTGAAGCTTGCCCTCCTTAAGCATTTTAAAGCCCACGCTGATGCTGGAATTGGGCTTTTGAACAATGGCTCTGGTAGGGTGCTCGCTCATACCAATTACTTCGGTGGTATGAACAAACTCTAAAAGATCGGGGTTAAAATCGTTTTCTTGAAATATGGGGGTAGCAGCATCCTTATCGCCAATGAGCACCAGTTGCTGCCCGGGCAATAATACTTTATAAGCGTCGATGGCTCCCAGCACTGTTGCGTTAGGAGCGTAGTCGCCGCCCATAATGTCCAAGCCAATCTTCATTTCAGAAAATTAAACTTAGGCTGTTGCAGTGTTTTCTATCAGTAATTTACCGTTGTAGTATACGTTACCGTCAACAGTGTACGCACGGTGAGGCAAATGCACTGCGCCGGTAGTTTGGCAGGTAGTTAATGTAGGCGCTTCGGCTTTATAATGGGTTCTGCGCTTTGCTGTTCTTGACTTGGAGAACTTACGTTTTGGATTTGGCATAACTTCTTTTAAATTATATCATTAAATATTTTTGAGCGCATCCCACCGAGGGTCTGTACCCGTGTTTTCATCATCACTGCCTGATAGCTTATTTAAGCGGTCGAGCATTTCTTTATCACAGTAGGGGGTATTCCCTACATCGTTGCAGGTAGCAATAAAGGGTACTGCAACGGTTATATATTCATATATCAGCCTGGCAATGTCAATCTCATGATCTTTTTTGCTGAGCGTTATAATTTCTTCATCCTCATCAATTTCCTCTTCACTAAACTTGGCTATCTGCTGCTCGCGTAAATCAAGCGGCAGCGGGAAAGCAGCCAGGCATCGGTCGCAGCTCATATCCGTAGTGCCGGAGAGGTGAAAATTCAGGATCAGCATTGTTTCCTGCTTCTCCAGTTCCACATGGCATTGCAAATTAGCCTTTTTAACCAGCGAATACTCAAACTCATCAAAAAACGAATCAGTAATCACATAGTCAAACTCGTGCTTGCCCAGCTTTAAGCCGGTAAAGGGAATTGAATATTTTTTTAATGATTTCAATGAGCGTTAATTAGCCCGCAAATGTAGGTAAAATTTACGATGTGGAAAAGTGTTTTTTTTAAATTACGCAAATGTGGATAACTCTGCACTTTTTACCCTTTATTTTACCTGTAAACTTAACCTGCTGTTAATCTCTGTCGCGGCTTAATTTAGTAAAGGCCAGCGTATTCTCGCTCAGCTCGGCCGATTCGCGGCGGTGCTTCACAATATGGATGGCTGAAAACAAAGCTTCACGGAAAGACACTTCGGATGCCTTGTTTTTTCCTGCAATGTCATAAGCCGTACCATGGTCGGGCGAGGTACGCACAAAGCTCAGTCCGGCCGTAAAATTAACGCCCGACTCAAATGAGATCTGCTTGAACGGAATCAGCCCCTGGTCATGATACATGGCCAGTACGGCATCAAACTGCAGGTAGGCGCCGTTGGCAAAAAAGCCATCGGCCGGGTAAGGGCCCAGGGCCAGTATATCATTGGCGCGGGCTTCTTCCAGCGCCGGGATAATGACCTCTTTCTCCTCGTTGCCTATTAAACCGTTATCGCCGGCATGCGGGTTTAAGCCCAGTACGGCAATTTTGGGTTTGCGTATCCAAAAGTCTTTTTTCAGGCTGGTATTCATTAGTTTCAACTTTGAAACTATTTTATCAACGCTTATACTCTCGGCAACTTTAGCTACCGGAATATGACCGGTAACTACCCCTACCCGCAGCGTATCGCTTACCAGAAACATCAGCACCTCGGGGGCATTGTCGCGCTGCTGCAGGTATTCGGTATGGCCGGGGAAGTTAAAGTTTTCACTTTGAATGTTGTCCTTATTAATAGGCGCGGTTACCAGCGCATCAATTTCGCCGGCTATTAAATCATTGGTGGCTCTTTCTAACGATAAAAAGGCATACTTTCCACCGGTTTCATTGGCTACACCCGGCTCCAGGCGCACATCCTCTTCCCAGCAATGAATAATGTTGGCCTTTTTGTGGTTGGCTTGCGAAGGATGAGTGATGATGTTAAAATTAAGATCCTGTATGTTAACTGTACGGCGGTAAAATGAGGCTACCTTGGTATGCCCGTATACAATAGGCGTGCAATAATCATAAATGCGGCTATCGGCCAGTGTTTTAATAATTACCTCCAGCCCGATGCCGTTTACATCGCCAATGCTGATCCCTATTTTTAATTTCTCGCTCATAAAATAATGGGTCTTGGGGTTAGAAAGGATTATCTTTCATCCTTACCGTTGCGCTATTACAACTGCAAATAAAATATTTTGATTGCTAAGTTTAGGGCTACCGCACAAATATGACGTAATTTGCGCAAAAAACTGTAGGTGGATGTCAGTAGTCAGGGCAAAAAAGCATTTAGGCCAGCACTTTTTAACCGATAAAAATATTGCTACCCGTATAGTGGACGGCCTGCGCCCCGATAACCGTTACCATGAGGTGCTGGAAGTAGGCCCCGGTATGGGTATCCTGTCCGACATTTTGCTGCAGCGCACGGATTATGAAACGCACCTGATCGATATTGATACCGAATCGTACGAGTATTTGCAAAAAAAGTACCCGCAGCTGGGAAGCCGCCTGCTGAATGCCGATTTTTTGGGGCTGGATTTTCAGCAGCGGTTTCAGCGACCATTTGCCATTATCGGCAACTTCCCTTACAATATTTCTTCACAGATATTATTTAAAGTACTGGATAACCGGCAGCAGGTGATAGAGGTAGTCGGCATGTTTCAGAAAGAAGTAGCCGAACGTTGTACCGCCAAAGCCGGCAGTAAGGAGTATGGTATTTTAAGCGTGTTTTTGCAGGCTTATTATAAGGTGGAATATTTGTTTACCGTAAAAGCAGGTGCTTTTAATCCGCCGCCTAAAGTATTGTCGGGTGTTATCCGCCTTACCCGTAATGAGATTAAAGAATTGAATTGCGATGAAAAGCTGTTTTGGCAGGTGGTTAAAGCCGGCTTCAACCAGCGGCGTAAAACCCTGCGCAATGCCGTATCGGGCCTGATGAACAAAGAGAAGATGGCCGATGAACCCATGCTCGACCTGCGTGCCGAACGCCTGACCGTAAACGATTTTGTAAAATTAACCAACCAAATAAAAGCCAGCTTAGCCTGATGATCCATAAATTATTAATTGTTGACGACCTGCACCCTATTTTTATTGAACAAGCCGAAGCCCTGGGTTACACCTGCGACTATCGGCCTCAGATTAAAACGGAAGAAGCGATTGCTTTACTGCCCGGTTATATCGGTTTGGTAATCCGCTCCAAGTTTCAGGTAAGCAAAGAAATAATTGATCTTGCTACTCAGTTACGCTTTATAGCCCGGGCCGGCGCCGGGATGGATAATATTGACGAGGCTTATGCCCTGCAAAAAGGTATCGAGTTGATTAACGCCCCCGAAGGCAACTCCGATGCTGTAGGCGAACATGCCGTAGGTATGCTGCTGGCCTTACGCAACCACTTAGCTACTGCAGATGCCGAGGTGCGCACCGGCCTGTGGCAGCGTGAGGCTAACCGGGGCTACGAACTGAAAGGCAAAACGGTAGGTATTATCGGTTACGGCCACATGGGCCAAAGCTTTGCCCGTAAGCTGGCAGGCTTTGAAGTGAATGTAATTG
>CAXTCH010000300.1:0-4811 GCA_964241945.1 uncultured Mucilaginibacter sp. | reverse complement strand
TTTTCTACCCTATCATAAAACCCGCCGAAGGAGTTCATCTTTACAGCGTCTTCATTAAAGAAATCACCTGGGAAGCCCAATGAGATTTTGCTGGCTTCATCCAAGCGCTTTACTTGTTCGGCTGATAACTTAGTCTCTACGGCTTTTAGGTTATCGTTTAACTGTTCTAATTTAGTTGCACCCACAATAGGGATACAAGAAAAACCCTGCTGCATGGTCCACTGCAAGGCTACATGGCTAGGTGATACCTCTAATTCATCAGCTATATCCATTACCTCCCGGGTGATGCGTTCGCTATTCTCATTACGCCGATTGCTTTCAGCTTTTACCCGGCCCTGTCCGCCGCGCAAATATTTACCGGTTAACGCGCCACCGGCCAATGGCGCCCAGGGCGTAACCGTCATGCCAAAATGTTTGGCCATCGGGATGAGTTCGCGCTCAGGGGTACGTTGCAGCAAGCTGTATTCTACCTGCAAAGCTACAAACTGGCTCCAGCCCATCAGCTCAGCCAGCGTATTGCCTTTGGCTACCACCCAAGCCGGAGTATCACTTATGGCAGCGTAGTTTACTTTACCTTGTCGTATTAAGTCATCCATGGCACGCAGTACTTCATCTACTGGGGTAATATGATCCCAAATGTGCAGGTAAAGCAGGTCTATAAAATCTGTTTTTAAGCGCTTCAAACTTTCTTCCACACTGCGCATCATGTTTTTGCGGCTATTCCCGGATGCATTGGGACTGGTTTGATTATCCTTCAGTGTATATTTGGTAGCCACTACAAAGTAATCACGGTCATGGTTGCTTAAGTAATTACCAATAATTTTTTCGCTGGTACCCAATTTGTAAACATTGGCGGTATCTAAAAAATTGCCGCCGGCTTCGGCATAGGCATCCATAATCTGAAAACTGGTGGCTTCATCAGCGCCCCAGCCGCTTTCGGTACCAAAACCCATGGTGCCCAGGCATAATTCAGATACTTTAAGACCTGAGCGGCCGAGTAATTTGTAATTCATCGGTGTGCTATTTTTAAGTAAACGATTGCCTGCCGGATGTGCTTGAACCTACAAACACTTGCCAAGCTAAAAACAATGCGACTAAAGTAATTGTAATTTAGGTATTGTAACTGAATTACTAATACATACCCAATACCATGAAAAAAGTAACCACCAAGCAAAGCCCGGTTAATATACACCACTTGTATGAGTTTTTACAACATCACTTAAACAAGTCATTTGCCGAGCAACGCAAGCAGGACATAGAATTTACTATAGAAGAGAAGGAAGATGATGCTATTGAGATTTCGAAATCCGATCTCTATGAAGGCTACCTGTTCCGGTTAGAAGCCCGAGGCAACGATGTTCATATTCACAAAACTGAACAGTACACCGATGATGTGAACATACTTACACTGGAAGATATCATTAACAGGCTGTTTTATGATTATCCGGGTCCAAGAACCACTACCAGCTTTGTTTATGACGAATCATAGCAGCGGATACACGGCTAACCGTGTATCCAGCTGAATTTATATTCCAGGCCAGGATTTTTCATCCGGTCGGCTACACGTAGTAGACGATCAGGTAATGATAACACATAATCACGGGCTTTCTCGCCGGCTTCATTGAGGTCGGCTATTTTTTCGATCTGCCATTCCACAATCAGGCTTTTCAGTATATCCACATAATCAACCGCGGTATAAATACCCAAGCGTTGTGCAGCATCAGTAAAATGGCCGAAGGTTTGGCCTACTTTCAAGCCCACTTCACGAAGAAAATGTGCAGGCATCACAATTTTTTTGCGCATCATATCTTCAAAAGCGATCATAGCCTCGCTGGCATCTACCTCAAATATTTTCGAAATAAAAGTTTTATAAGCTTTGGCATGGCGGGCTTCATCAGATGCAATAACGCCGCACATTTTTGATAGCAACTTGTCGCCGTCTGTTTTGGCTTGCGAAGCCACCCTGCGGTGTGATACATTGGTGGCCAGTTCCTGAAACGAAGTATAAATGAAATTACGGTAAGGGTCGGTACCGGTGCCGATATCAAATCCGTCAGCAATCAGATACTGCGTAGATATTTCCATAGCCCGCATATCCACCCGGCCCGAAAGGTACAGGTACTTATTCAACAAGTCACCATGGCGATTTTCCTCAGCAGTCCAATGCCGGGTCCATTTCATCCAGCCACCTTCCTGATCATTGCTCACCCCTTCAACCATGGATAACCACGATTCATAAGTAGGCAGGGCTTCCTCAGTAATAGTATCGCCAATCAACACCGCCACTAAATCATAAGATAAGCCTTTGGCACTTTCCTGCAATTCTTTGATTTCAGAAAAGAACGAATCTCTTGTCGAATCAGGCAGTAAATCAGAGGGTTGCCATATTTCATCGATAGGCTTCAAAAACTCAGGCATCTTTTCGAGCATGAATTTTTCAATATGCATCATTACCTCTCTGCGTTTTTCTTCAAAAAATCTCATAGTACAATTCAATTCTGTAAAAATAACGTTTTTAAACGACTTTGGTGTTGCCGAATAGCATATTAATGTTACATTATCACCCTAATTGTCATCGCCGTATTAAAAAATGCTGAATGTTCGGTAAACGCTTCTACGGCGTCAGTGGAGGCGGTTTATGCGCTTACCGTTTTTACATCCTGCCCAACGTAACCAGCATGGTTTTGGTCATAGTAAGCCGTTGCTGCCGCTACCGGTTATAAAATAAATATTAAATTTTCGGCCGCTTAACCTAACAATTTCCCCCGGTTCATCCGTATAATTTGCCATAATCATCAGGCCTGGTTAATTAATTAGCCCTTTAGGTTTACTGATTTATACTATTGATTTAATTTTTTGTAACTCAATTATAGATGCTGATTCAGATTAGTAGAGAAGAATATTCAAAAGAGTTCATAAAAAAAGCCTGGTACCAAACCAACATTATTGTTTGGACCATCGTCTTTTTGTACCTCACCCTAAGTATTCCTGATTTCATTTTTTTGAATGATGTATGGCTGCAAATATTAATTGTCCGCATTATCAGCATTATCTTTATTTACGCGCTATACAGTTATTTTCAGCACCGCCGGCAGGATTACCGGCTGCTGCTCCATTTAACACTACTACTGCCTTCGGCCACCTCGGCCCTGCTATGCAACTTGGTAAACATACAGCACCTTACTGCTTATTACCTTATTTATTCTATTGTCATCTTATTTTTTAACCTGCAGGTGTTTTGGGAGCCGGTTAATTCGGTAATACAGGCCTTGCTTTCGCTGGTGTTGCTGGCCATCTTTTTCAACACCTTAAGCCAGTACAATGCCGAGCTGGTGGTAAACAGCGGCGGACAGTACTTTTTTATTGTACTACTGATGTCATGTTTAATTCCGGGCGCACGGTATAAAGTAATTCAGCGGGAAATCAATTCGCAGCTTACCATTGAGCAGTCGAATGAGCAATTAAAATCGCAAAACAGGGACATCGCCCAAAAAAACGCGCTGATTGACGAGCAGTATGAAAAGCTGCGCAAGCTGGACGAACAAAAGAACAGCTTTATCAATATGGCCGGCCACGACCTGAAAAATCTTATCGGCTCTATTGTTATGAGTAACAACCTCATCCGGGATGAAGAGCAACGCCTGAGTGAAGACCAGGTCGAATACGTAAACTACATTGCCCAATCGGCCGATAAAATGCAGTACATGCTGAATAAGCTGATGGTGACTAAGGAGATCGAAACCTCCGAAATCAAGTTCAATCTTCAGATTTTTGATATCAACGCCGAAACCAAAATGATATTTAAAGGCCTGGAAGAAACTGCGCGGATGAAGAATATATTTTTGATAGATAACGTCCTCAAACTCCCTATCAACGTAAGGCTGGACAAAGTATTTACCGGGCAGGTATTTCAAAACCTGCTTTCCAACGCCATTAAATTTTCGCAAACCAATAATAACATCCGGGTAGTAACCAGCCTGCAGCGCCAAAAATTTGTGTTCGAAATTATTGACGAAGGTATTGCCATTGGCCAGGAAGAACTGAAAATGATGTTTAACAAGTTAAAAACTTTAAATGACACCGGCTCGGGCGATATGATTGAAAGCCGTTTGGGCCTGGGTTTATCCATTGCCAAACTAATGACCCAGGAAATGGGCGGCGAGCTGAGTTACCGCAGCGATGACAACGGTAATTATTTCAGAGTAGAATTTTATGCAATTAATTAATCCTGATACATTAATGAAAAAGTTTTTTACGCTTTTTACTTTTATTCTTTTGGGTACGGTATCCCTCAAAGCGCAGCAAATCATTTCCACGTTTAAATCACTGGGGCATGATGACCAAACGATTACCGGCATGAGCGGCAACAGCGCATTCTATTTTAAAATAGATCCGCTGGATGAAGTGAACGGCGGTAAGCTGGTGCTTAACTTCCAGCCTTCGCAGGCGCTGATAAAGGATAAGTCTTTTATCAACATCCTGGTGGGCGATAACCCGGTGTACAGCGCCCGCCTGTCTAATGATTCTGTCCAGCGTGTGGTGCTCACATTAAACCGCGCCGAGCTGAGCCCGGATAAAAAGTACCTGAAGGTGCAGGTAAAAACCCTGCTTACCATCAGCGATGACAAATGCCGTGACCTGGATAACCCTGCCATGTGGTTGAAAATATTGGGTAATTCATACCTGGCCTTTGGCAGAAACAACAAAGGCTTTCTTAACAACGTCAATATTGCCAACAGCTTTGAAACCAAGTCGGCCATTGTATACCCGGTTAACCCTACCCTGCTCGATTTAAAAGCTACGGCCTGGGC
>CAXTCH010000299.1:0-4812 GCA_964241945.1 uncultured Mucilaginibacter sp. | reverse complement strand
CACTGTATCCATGCTGACTACAAAATCTGCAACATACCAGGTATTTAGTAAAAGTGTGGTTTGAAGTGCAGTATCAATGCCGGTCCACCCATAATTGACAGTATTAAGGTTGGCAACCAGCTTAAACTGATTTGTCCCGTTGGTTTTATCCAGATAAACAGCAAAAGGAAATCTGTCAGATTCAATTAAATTCTGGCGGCTCAATACCGGATTGTTTGCCTGAAAACAAACACGGACACAAAAGAGATGATCATCAAAAACAGTGTCGGCTACACTAACGCTTGCTTTTCCGGCCGGGCCGAAGCTAAGCGCCTGAGGCAGATTTCCCATAACCGTATTTCCCGGTCCGGGTACCAATTGGCACTGTGTGGCGGTGGTAGGCATCTTGCCATCCGGATTGGACAGCCGCGGGCTATTCACCGTATAGTCAATTATCCTGAACGGGTCCAGGTGCAGCACCGGCAAAACGGGGTTGCCAATCGGCATCACCGGATTGGGATGTAACGTGCCGATACCATTACCAATACCGGTAACAGTTACAATGGGGCGGGTTGGATTGGGATTGCTCATAATTGTAGATTTTTAATGAATAATTACATAAGTGCACTATTGGGTTAGGCAGAGCGGTAAAAGCAGGCTTTTGCGGCGGTTAGTTACCAGCCGAAAATCGCTTTAACTGCTTTGAACTAACACAAAGTTCTCAATCCGGCAGTTACCGGCCAATCATAGGAACTTATGATATTTGCTTTGAGCTGAAAGGATTACAAGGGTTGAATCAGTCGTTCACGTATGGCTTTGGCCACTGCCTCCGACTTGGAGTTGACGTGCAGTTTTTTGTAGATGTTGGTGATGTGGGTACAAACTGTGCCCATGCTGATAAAGCAATGGTCGGCAATCATTTTGTAGCTGTCGCCCTTTACCAGGCAGCTGAGCACTTCTGTTTCACGCGTCGAAAGATCATAGGCATTTTCTGCAATATTTTTTTTCTGGCGGAAAAATTTGAGCCATTTACGGGCTATATTGGCGTTCATGGGTGCGCCGCCCTGTATTACTTCAGTGATTGACTCCAATATCCGGGCCGGCGGTGTTTTTTTTAACAGATACCCGGTAGCGCCGGATTGAATAGCGTCAAACACTTTGGCAGTATCATCATAAGAGGTAAGAATCAGTACGTTGATGTCAGGGAAAAAGCTTTTAACCAGAGCGGTGGCTTCGATGCCGTTCAGGCCGGGCATGTCAATATCCATTAACACTACGTCGGCAGGCTGCCGGCTTAACTGCTCAACCACCTGGTTGCAGTCGGGATAGGCGCCGGCAACCGTAAACCCGGGCGTGCCGGATATCAGGTAATAGAGGCTGTCGCGCAGCGCTGTATTATCATCAAATATGGAAACTCGTATCTCCAAGGGCCATGTAAAAATATAATGGGTAAAGTTAATCGGTTGATAATGGCCGTCCAATCATATAATCATATGATATTTACCAACAGCCTGACAAGTGTGCCTATGCCTGTCTGTGATTCTATCTGGATAACGCCTTTAATTTCGGTTGCACGCTTTTGCAGATTTTTGATACCGTTGCGATTATGCGGTGCGTTCAGGTCAAACCCCTTGCCATTGTCTTTGATGGTAAGCTCCATCTGGTGATTTAGCTTTTTTACTTCTACTTTTACTGTGTTGCAACCCGAATGCTTGAGCAAATTATTGATGCACTCTTTGAAAATGAGAAAAATGTTTTTCCGGGCCTCCATCGGGATGCGGGTTTCCAGCATGTCTTCCTGAATATTGATTTCGAAAGCCAGGTCCCGGGCTTCCAAAAGCGGAATAGCAAACTCGCGCATGCGTACCGCTAAGTCTTTAAAGTGATCGTTATTGGGGTTAACCGCCCATACAATATCGTCCATTGCATCCAGCATAGCCCGCGAGTGGTGGGAGATATGCCCGATGATTTCACGCGTTTGTGCCGCCGGTGTTTGCTGCTGTAATTGCTTATCGGCCACGGCGCTGAAAATAGAAATGCTGCTCAGGGCCGAGCCAATGTCATCATGTAAATCGCTGGCTATTTTATTGCGCACCCGCTCCAGCCGCAGCAACTGGTTTACCCGGTACCGGTACAGGGAGGAAACAATCATATATAATGCTGCGCAAGCCAGTAAAATAAACCACCAGGTTTTGTAAAAAGGCGGCATAATGGCAAATTCATAACGGGTGGGCACACTCCAGTTGCCGCCCTGGTAGCCTGCTTTTACCAAAAATTCGTATTTGCCGGGTGGGAGGTTGGCATAGCTCACCCGCGATTCGGTAAGCATAGGCGACCACTTATTGCTGAAACCCTTCAGTTGGTATTGATATCGTATCTTGTCTGCATTACTTAAGCTCAAACCCAAATACTCAAACGTAATAAAATTTTGATTGTACGCCAGCTTGCGCCCCGGAAGCGTATCTCTGCTGAAGAACAAGTTTTTCTTGGTAATATACACACGGGGCGAAACCGAAGTGGAGGTTTTCCGGGTATTGTCATACCGTATCAGGCCGTTTACGGTGCCTACCCATAAGTTGTGATGCGGGTCGGCATATACCGCGTTCTGATTGGTTTCAATGCCTAAAAAGCCATCATTTTTACTATAGTTGCGGGTGATTAGCGTAACCGGGTCAAATACATCTACACCTGTATTGTTTCCCAGCCATACCTGGTCCCTGGTATCGCAAAAAATAAAATAGGGGTTGTTAGATTTGATGCCCTGCCGTACGCCATATTGTTTAAAGCTTTTACCGTTATACTTAAATATACCATCACCAATACTGGCTATCCACAGGTTGCCTTTACTGTCGTGACTGATGGAGCCGAAGTTATGATTCGGTAGTTTGTCCTGTCCGGCTATCCATTCAAACCGGTCGGTTTCGGTATGTAAAGTAACCAGGCCCTTATCGCGGGTGCCAAACCAAAGCTGCCCCTGCCCATCGCGATGAATGGTCCACACCGAATTGCTGATAAATCCGCGGCCTGCTTTATAGTTTTGAATTTTGTGAGTGCTGTAACTGTAAACTGACACCCCGCTGTCCAGCGTAGCCATCCATATGCGGCCCTTTGTATCTTCGTTTATACTGATCACCTGCTTGCCCGCTAACCCGTTAGCCTGGCTGAATACCTTAAACTTATGCTGTGCCGGCATATAACATACAGCGCCGGCATTTACGCAGGAAATCCATATATTTTTATGACTGTCCTGATACAGGTGATACACAAAATTGTCCGGCAAACCGTCCTTAGTCGTAATATCTTTCACTTTCTGCAGGGCCGATGAGGTATACCGGAAAACAGAAATGCCCTGAGCAGTAGCCACCCAGTAATTATCCTGATCGTCCTGCAGCATGCTGTATACCTCATTGTATACCAACCCGTCCTGATGGGTGTATAGTTCAAACGGCGAGTCTTTATAGCACGATAAGCCATCATCCTGCCCGAACCAGATGTTTGTTTCTGCATCCTCAATAATGTCATAAACGGGGTCGCTCAGCAGGCCGTTTATTTTGGTATAGCACTTAATCAACCCCTGATCAAGCTTGGCTACTCCCTTATTGGTAGCTACCCATACAATTCCGTTGCGGCTTACCTTTACTTTGTTGATGTGTGCATTAAGCAGCCCGCCAACCGGCCCTACAGGTGGCTGGCCGCTATATAGGTTTTGTATGTTTAAGTAAAACAACCCTTTAGGCGTACCGCACCACAATTTATCCTGCCCCTGTTGGCAAACGGAGGTTACCTCACCGGCTAAATAACCGGAGGCCTGTATAGGTACCACTGCATTGCTGAGCGTAGAAATTAAAGCAACGCCATGAGCAGTAGCCAGCCAGTATTCATGATAGTTTTTGGGTGCAAACTGGTTCAGCGTATCCGACGGCAGTCCCTGCCGTTTGGTTAAGTGGCGGATTTTATATGACTTGTTTAAAAAATTAATACAAAATAAACCGTTTCCGCGGGTGGCTACATAAAGCGTATGGCCTTTCCATAGCAGGGCGTTAATTAAACCGGTATTAGCAAAATCTTTGTGCTGTAAGCGGGTGATGCCCTTATCGTCGTAAAAAGAAAGTTGACCGGAACGGTGACCAAAATAAATGCGGCCGTCGGGAGAGCCGGTAATGGCGGTGACATGGTTATCCGGCAGCCCCACCTGCGAGTCTAAGGTGTGAAACTGGCGCCCGTCAAAAACGCAGACGCCGCCCTGTGTGCCTGTCCATAAATAGCCTTTTGGATCCTGATAGACCGCATAAACAGTAGCCTCGGGCAAGCCGTTTTGAATAGTATAATTAATCAGGGGCAAAGTTTGGGCACTAAGCACGAGCGGGTACATACCCGCAAAGGATAGTAAAAATGCAACAACCTTTTGGTAAATGCAACGCATGGCGGCTGAGTGAAAGGAATAGCTTTATTACAGCAAGTTAAGGTGCAAAGAAAATTTTGTAATTGCAATTTTAAAGAAGTTTCGCTTCTCTGAAATTCATACTATTTGTTCAGGCTGAATCAGATGCAGCCGTAGCTTAGTTAAATTGGTGAGAGCATGTATAATGTTCAATTGTTCACGCAATTAATGACTGAAAACCAGAAAAGTCATTTACTCTTACAGGAAAATTCTACTATATGTATTGATACAAATATATTACACAATTCTAATTTGGATTAAATCTAAATAAATATATAGCTTTGCAGCATAAATTACTTATGCTTAAAATATTTACTTTTTTACTGCTATTGGTTTCTTGTGAGTGGGCCAACGCCCAGCAAACGGCCACCACTTCAGAGGATTCTCTTAAC
>CAXTCH010000298.1:0-4848 GCA_964241945.1 uncultured Mucilaginibacter sp. | reverse complement strand
CTGGACCAGCGGAAAACTGGATGTTGCCTTTGAAGGTGGAGAAAGCCCCAACCAGGTAAAGCATCGCGAGGAGCAGGCTCTGCAATATATCATGAGTAAGCCGGATGAAAAAACGGTGCTGGTTTGCATGCACGGCCGGGCTTTACGGCTATTACTGTGCTTGCTCACTGATAAACCGCTCACCAGGATGGATGAGTTTCCGCATCAGAATTTAGTGCTGTACAAAGTGACTTATGATGGTGAAAACTTTTCGATTGCTGAATTCAATAACGCCATCCATCTGCAAAACCATTAATTAAATATACTTGGACAAGATTAAAATATCGGCTGTTAGTTACACTAACACTAAGCCCTTTTTATATGGCATTCAGCACAGCGATATAATTAACGATATTGATTTGAGTTTGGATGCCCCTGCCGACTGTGCACAAAAGTTGATAGACAATACTGTAGATATCGGCTTAATTCCTGTAGCGGCCGTATTGCAGTTAAGGGAATGGTATATTATTTCTGATTACTGCATTGGCGCAGTCGGCGCTGTAAATTCAGTTTTCATTTTCAGTAATTGCGACATCAAAGAAGTTAAGCGCATACAGCTTGATCCGCAATCACGGTCGTCTAACAATCTGGCTAAAGTGCTAATGAAAAATCACTGGAAAATTGCACCGCAGCAAATTACCGGTGCTGAGGATTATTCTTTTTCTGATGACCCCTATACAGCATTTGTACAAATTGGCGACCGTACATTCGGAAAGAAGGATCAATATCCTTATGCTTATGATTTGGCCGAAGAATGGCAAAAATTTACCGGCCTGCCTTTTATGTTCGCCGGTTGGATAGCCAACAAGCCCATTGCACCAGCATTTATTGACCGCTTTAATGAAGCCTTGAAATATGGCTTGGATCACCGGCAGGAACTGTTCAGGGAATTGCCGCATCGTGATGATTTTGATGTGGAGGATTACCTGACCCATAAAATAGATTTCCCGTTGACGGATAAAAAGAAGCAAGCATTCCACTTGTTCCTCGAATATATCAGGAATCTGTAAAATGAACTTAGAGCCGGATTGCCATCCGGCTTTTTTGTTTTACATACCCTCGTAACGAGGTGTGCCAAACAACTTGGTGCTTTACGGCATTTAATAGGTACTAAAATGCTGTTACATGTCTAAGACTATTATTGTATCCAATCGCCTTCCGGTTAAAATCAGCAAAACTGAAACCGGGTTTAAAACGCAAACCAGCGAAGGCGGCCTGGCTACAGGTTTAGGTTCCATATATAAGAAAGGCGATAATTGCTGGGTGGGCTGGCCCGGAGCCGAAGTGGACGGAGACGATGAAAAAAAAGAGATACAACGGGAGTTAAGTAAATTGAGCCTGATGCCTGTGTTTCTGTCTCAGCAGGAAATAGAAGAGTTTTACGAAGGCTTTTCCAACTCTGTTTTATGGCCGGTGTTTCATTATTACGTATCTACCTATGCTAATTATAAACTTTCCAACTGGCAATACTATCAGCAGGTAAACCAAAAATTTGCGGATGCGGTGGTGCATATTGCCAAACCCGGTGATATCATTTGGGTGCACGATTACCAGTTGTTATTGGTTCCGCAACTCATTCGCAAGGCGTTACCCGATGTTTCCATCGGGTTCTTTTTACATATACCTTTTCCTTCGCATGAGATGTTCCGGCTGATTCCCTGGCGATCCGAATTGCTGCAGGGAATTTTAGGCGCTGATTTGGTAGGATTTCATACGTATGATGATGTGCGGCATTTTTTGAGTGCTGTAACGCGCATTTTGCCGGTGCCGGTTGCCTCAAATATGATTACCTATAACGAGCGTTCGGTCGTTGCAGAAGCCTTTCCGATGGGGATTGATGACCGCAGGTATGCCGAGCTGCCGCTTGAAGCGGAAGTAAAAAAGCACATTAAGGAAATCAAACACATTTTTAAGAACAACAAGATTATTCTAAGCATCGACCGGCTGGATTACAGTAAAGGCATATTACAGCGCCTGCAGGCTTACGAGTTGTTACTGGATAAACATCCGGAGTGCATCGGCCATATTACCTTATACATGATTGTGGTACCCTCCAGAGATACGGTGCCTCAATACAAGGAGTTGCGTGACCAGATTGATAAAAGAGCGGGAAATATCAATAGCCGGTACAGAACAATAGGATGGTCGCCTATTCAATATTACTATCGGTCAGTACCGATAGAAACCTTGTCGGCATTGTATGCTACCGCTGATGTGTGTTTAGTAACACCCATGCGCGATGGAATGAATTTGGTAAGCAAAGAATATGTAGCAAGCCGTATTCATAACGATGGAGTGTTGGTATTGAGTGAGATGGCAGGTGCATCTAAAGAGTTAATTGACGCTATAATTGTAAACCCGAACAATGCAAACGAAATTTGTGAAGCGGTAATCAATGCATTAAATATGCCTTTGAATGAGCAGCGGGAACGCATGAAGCAGATGCGACAAATTGTTACTAAATTTAATATAACTCATTGGGTGAGAGTATTTATGGACCGGCTGCACGAAGTGAAATTAATGCAAAGGTCTTTGCTTAGCCGGCATGTAGGATCTAATACAGAGCAGTCAATCATCAACAGATATTTGAAAACCAGTAAGCGCATAATATTTTTAGATTACGATGGCACCCTAGTAGAGTTTGCATCCACACCGGGTGAAGCGGTTCCTAATGCTGAACTTAAGTCTCTGCTGGATGGTTTACTGGCAGATACGGCAAACCAGGTAGTTTTAATCAGCGGCCGTAAGCACGAAAACCTGGATGAATGGTTTGGCAACAGCGGTTTATACCTAATAGCCGAACATGGCGCATGGTCAAAGAAACCGGGGGAAGCCTGGATGAAAATTCAGGGCTTATCAAAGCAGTGGAAGAATGAAATTAGGCCGGTACTGGAAATATTTGTTGACCGCACACCGGGTTCGCTCATCGAAGAGAAATCCTACTCGCTGGTATGGCATTACCGCAAAGCGCAGCGTGGTTTGGGCGAATTGCGGGCTAATGAATTGACCAATACATTAAAATATCTGGCTACGGATAAAGGCTTGCAATTATTACCCGGCGATAAAGTGGTAGAGATAAAAAACGTAGAAGTAAATAAAGGTAAAGCCGCCCTAACCTTGGTAGAAGAAAACAATTATGATTTTGTAATGGCGCTTGGTGATGATTATACCGACGAGGATATATTTAGGGCATTGCCTGATACGGCAGTTACTATAAAAGTTGGTAACAACCTATCGGCGGCTAAATTCTATCTTAATCATACAACCGAAGTGCGTCATTTACTGAAAAGCCTGCTTGCCGGCAGCATTGTTGAGGCCGGCAAGCAGGAGAATTAATTGGTATTATAAAAATATGGGGCGGTCAAGTTTCATGGCAATACGATAGGCTGCGTTCATTAACCCTACATGGCTGTAGGCCTGCGGGAAATTACCCCATTGGCTTCCATCGCTTTCATCTACATCCTCGCTGAACAGCAGCAGGTGGTTGGAAAACTGCAGCAGGTTTTCAAATTCGCGGATGGCCTCATCCAATCGCCCTACGCAGGCCAGCGCTTCCACATACCAGAAAGCGCAGATCAGAAATGTGGTTTTAGGCTTGCCGAAATCATCGGCATGAAGGTAGCGGTAGAACAGGCCGTTAGGCGTTTTTAATTCTGCTTCCAATGCGGTCAGATGATCTTTAGCCCGGTCCGACGTTGGGTCAAGATAGTTCATCATAATGAGCTGCAGCGTGCTGGCGTCTAAAAAGTCGCTTCCGGCAGCATTGGTATACACTTTCCTTACCGGGTCGTAGCAGCTTTCAATATGCTCTGCA
Source organism: uncultured Mucilaginibacter sp. (assembly GCA_964241945.1). Classification (GTDB taxonomy): domain Bacteria; phylum Bacteroidota; class Bacteroidia; order Sphingobacteriales; family Sphingobacteriaceae; genus Mucilaginibacter. The sequence continues at coordinate 995 of CAXTCH010000298.1, read as the reverse complement.
GCACGTGCTTTCATTTTCAGGGCGCGGTCAAGCAACGGTTCATTATTAATGGTACGTGCCATCTTTTCGGCTGCACAGGCGCCGGCCCATTGAAAAAGGTTGCTGTAGCAATGTATATTCGACATATTCCGGAACTCCCATATACCTGCATCCTTTTCATCTATGGTGCCTTCAATTTTACTAAGCAGGTAGTCCAACCAGTGCGCTGAATCTTTACGCTCGTCAAAAATAAAACGATGGTCGGTATACAGCGGTAGTATGGACATCATTACCTGACTGTAAATATCGTTTTGAACGTGCTCATAAGCCTGGTTACCTATTCTTACCGGCTGATTTCCTTCGTAACCTGACAGGTTATCCAGTATTTTCTCCGTCAGTTTCTTCTGTCCGGTAATGCCATACAAGGGCTGGTAGCGCAACTCTTCGGAAAATGAAATATCAGTTACATAGCCGAAGTATTTTTCCATTTCCTCAAAGTGCCCAATGTGGTTTAATGAAGTAATTACATAATAAGTGTCGCGCAACCAGCAATAGCGGTAATCCCAGGTGCGGCCGCTGCCTGGAAACTCCGGTAAACTGGTGGTGCTGGCAGCAATAATAGCTCCGGTGTCTTCATACTGATGAATTTTTAACGCCAAAGCTGCCCTGATTACGTAGGGCTGATAAAAGCCCGCAATACTGGAATGCTTAATCCAGGTGCGCCAATATTGGGTAGTTTCCCGCAAAAAGCGTTCGGCGGTACTTACCAGGGGCGCTTCCAGTGGTTCACCGTAGGTCATCACCAGATACTTTTCCTCGTTCAGCACAAAAGCCTGTCCATCAAATATATAACTTACCGGTATATTGGTAGTTAAGCGAATGTTTTCATCACCGCCTAAATACTGAATATGATTGCTTCCGCGATTGACACTCAACCTGGTGTCGCCGTAGTCAGATACCGGCTCACATCTTACCAAGACCTTTGGCGAGCCCTTCAGAACTTCAATTTTTCGTAT
>CAXTCH010000297.1:0-4860 GCA_964241945.1 uncultured Mucilaginibacter sp. | reverse complement strand
GTTTAGCCCTATAAAACAAGATGGCAAAAAAGTAATTGACCAGAATTTGCCTTTCAGGACATACCTTGTTGATAATTTGCTGGCCGATTTTACCATTGCTGATATAAAACTTATTAGAAGTCTATTTAAAGAAGAGCTTAAATGTGAACATCAGACAGAAATTCATGACAATCTTTATCAGTTGTGTTTTTATCTGTATAGCTTAGGGCAACTGGAAGATGCCTTCTTACTGTATGATGCTAAGTTTAGCGCAATACACATAGATGTGGGTACCCTGTTGGACCGTGAAGCTATTACAGTAGGTCGTCCCATTGAAGATGTTATAAAATATGTGGAGGCTGTATTTAGTAACAAGCCACAACAGCAGCAATTTTATCACGATATATTAAAGGAGCTTAAGAACTTACAGGATAATCCTGATTATGATAACATTGAAGATTATACTAAATTCATCAATGGATATTTTTACGGACATCAGCCAAAAAATACAGTAGCCAGTACACCCTTCAATAAAAGCAGCGTAAAAAGAGCGAATACCCCAAAACCTTGGTGGAAAATTTGGTAAGCCTTGATTAACAATTATTTGACTACAAGTTTTAAGTTTCTTTTTAACAATTCAAATTCGAATTACCTTCCGATATTAATGTAAACAGTTACTTATTCAGCGCCAAAGTCAATTTGATAGTTTTTCAGCTATCTTAAATTCTACTTATTAGTTTTGCAAGCATTATGCCCATGAATTACACGGAAACGCTTGCCTACCTGTACGACCAACTTCCTATGTTTACCCGTGTGGGTACCTCTGCCTTTAAAAAAGATTTAACCAATACCCTGGCTTTATGCGAGGTGCTGGATAATCCTCAGCATAAATTTAAAACGGTGCATATCGGCGGCACCAACGGCAAAGGCTCTACTTCGCACATGCTGGCTGCTCTGCTGCAAATGGCAGGTTATAAAACCGGTTTATATACCTCCCCTCACCTGCGCGATTTCCGCGAACGCATCCGCATTAATGGCGAAATGATCAGTGAGCAGCAGGTGATAGATTTTGTAGACCAGCATAAAGCAGACTTTGAGCGCATTGAACCTTCCTTTTTTGAAATGACAGTGGCGCTGGCTTTTGACACCTTTGCCAAAGCCCGGGTAGATATCGCCATCATAGAAGTTGGCCTGGGCGGGCGGCTGGATTCAACCAATGTCATTACCCCGCTTTTGTCCGTCATTACCAATATCGGCTGGGATCACATGAACCTGCTGGGTGATACTTTATCCGAAATTGCCGGTGAAAAAGCAGGAATTATTAAGCCCCGAATTCCGGTAATTATTGGAGAATATCAGCCTGAAGTAGCAGAAGTATTTCGGAAAAAAGCCGCTTCCGTACAGGCGCCTTTAGCATTTGCTTCCGAACAATGGAGTGTTGAGCCCAAAGGCAAAAAGCAAACATCAACCGGTAAAACTGAATTATTAACTATTGAAGTCAGGCCGGCAAAACAAGGACAAACTATAGACGGTAATCCGCTGAACTTACAGCTGGATTTAACCGGCACCTATCAGTTAAAAAACGTAAAGGCGGTATTGTCCGCGGTTGAAGAATTAAGACGTCAAGGCTTTACCATTACTAACGATCATATCCACACCGCTTTACGGCAAGTGCAATCACTTACCGGCTTACAAGGCCGCTGGCAGGTCATAGGCGAGCATCCGCTTACCATTTGTGATACCGGCCACAACCCCGAAGGCATCGCCGAAGTCATTAAAAACATCAATGCCACGCCCCACCGGCACCTTCATATGGTTATCGGGATGGTAAACGACAAAGACACCGGCAAAGTACTCAGCCTGCTTCCGCAGCAGGCCACTTATTACTTTTGCAAACCCGATATTCCGCGTGGCTTAGCAGCCGCCGCCTTACGGCAACAGGCCGCCATTTATAGTTTACAAGGTTCAACTTACGTGTCCGTGGCTGAGGCTTTGGCTGCTGCTCAACATCGCGCCGGAGAAGGTGATTTGGTATTTGTTGGAGGAAGTACATTTGTGGTAGCAGAGGTTGTCTGAACCGGAATTTATGGAATTTAAAGAATGAACAGAATTTCTTTGATGAACCGACTAAAAATTCTTTAAATTCCGGTACGGACCCCTCCTTTCATCACAACAACTTTACCTTTCTTACTAAATAAAAATATTACCTTAGCCACATACCTATAATAACTCAACCATTATGCATTACTTACCTTCCGCCGGGCGTTATGACCGCATGATTTATCGTCGCTGTGGCCGTAGCGGCATTTTGTTGCCGGCCGTTTCACTGGGCTTATGGCACAACTTCGGCGGTGTAGACGTGGAGGAGAACTTCCGTAAAATACTTCACCTGGCGTTCGACAGCGGCATTACCCACTTTGATCTGGCCAACAATTATGGTCCGCCTCCCGGTTCGGCAGAAGAAAACTTCGGCAAGTTGCTGCATCAGGATTTTAAAGGCTACCGCGATGAGCTGATTATTTCCAGCAAGGCCGGCTACCGCATGTGGGATGGCCCTTATGGTGAGTGGGGATCGAAAAAGTATATGGTCTCCAGCTTAGACCAAAGCCTGAAGCGCATGCGATTAGACTATGTGGACATCTTTTACAGTCACCGTCCCGACCCGGATACCCCGCTGGAAGAAACCATGATGGCGCTTGACTTAATTGTCCGCCAGGGTAAAGCCTTATACGTGGGCATCTCCAATTATCAGGTTGATGAAGCGGCGAAAGCGATCCAGATATTGAAGGATTTAGGTACGCCCTGCTTAATCCATCAGCCTAAATACTCAATGTTTGAGCGTTGGGTAGAGGACGGCTTGCTGGATGTATTGGAACAGGACGGCGTAGGCTGTATTCCCTTTTCGCCACTGGCGCAAGGTTTACTGACCAACAAATACCTGCACGGCATTCCTGAAGATTCACGTGCGGCTAAATCGTCCGGCTTTTTACAAGCCAGCCAGGTAACCGATGAAAGAATTAACCAGGCCAAACAGCTTAACGACATAGCGGAGCAACGCGGACAAACTTTGGCACAGATGGCACTGGCCTGGTTACTGAAGGATAACCGCATAACTTCGGTATTGATTGGCGCCAGCCGGCCCGAGCAATTGGCCGACTCGCTGAAATGTTTGGATAACATTCATTTCCCGGCCGAAGAATTAGCCCGGATTGAAGACATTTTAAAATAAGAATATCCATTTTATGTCAACCATCAACTGGGGCATTATCGGCTGCGGCGATGTGACCGAAAAAAAAAGCGGTCCGGCATTTAACAAAGTGCCGAACAGCCGGCTGCTGGCCGTAATGCGCCGCGATGCCGGCAAAGCGGCCGACTATGCGGCACGCCATAATGTATCCCAATGGTATAGTGATGCCGATGCAATGATGGAGCAGGCCGGCATCAATGCAGTGTACATTGCTACCCCGCCCGATAGTCATTTAACATACGCATTGGAAGCCCTGCAGAAGGGCTTTCATGTATACGTTGAAAAACCGGTGACCCGCAACGCTGATGAAGCCCGGCAAATGGCCGAAGCCGCCCGCAGCAGTTCCACCAAATTAAGCGTGGCGCACTACCGCAGGGCGGTACCTATGTTTTTGCATGTAAAGGAACTATTGGCCCAGCAAATAATAGGCGATGTACGCACCGTACAAATACGTATGTGGCAAAAACTAAAACCCCGACTGGTAGCAACTGTAGAAACCAACTGGCGGGTGCAGCCCGAACAAAGCGGTGGTGGCTATTTTCATGACCTCGCGCCGCACCAACTGGATTTGATGCTGTTTTATTTTGGCAAGCCGGTCACCTATTCAGGGTTCTCACTTAATCAATCCGGCGCTTACCCGGCTGATGACCAGGTGTGCGGACAGATTTTGTTTGAAAACCAGGTAACTGTCAGCGGTTCCTGGTGCTTTAATGTGGCCGAAAATGAAGTAACCGACAGCTGCGAGATTGTGGGAAGCAAAGGCAAAATCACCTTCCCGTTTTTTGGCAATACGGTAAGCTGGCATACCGATACCGGCAGCCACACCACCACATTTGAGCATCCGCAGCACATACAGCAGCCCATGATTGAAAAGGTGGTCGCCTGGTTTAACGGCGAACAGCCTAACCCCTGTTCCATCGATGAAGCGGTAGTATTAATGGAAATTATGGATGCGTTTACCTTAAAAAAGTAAACGGATCATATTATATGACACGTCTGTTTGTCAGGTTATTTTATGGAACAAAAAACGTTGAAAGATTTAACCAAAGAAGAGATAGGTCGCCTGTTTCCGGTTGAAATTAGCGCTTATGATTCCCGCTGGCCCGAATTGTTTGAAAAAGAAAAGAAGTTAATTACGAATACCCTTGAGCCTGAGTTGGTTTCGCAGATTGAACATTTTGGAAGCACCTCTGTGCCCGGACTTTCATCAAAAGACACCATCGACATTTTGATGGCAATAGAGTTTGACGAGAAAAGAAATGAACGGCTTATCCGCTTGATGAAAAGCTTGTCGTATGATTTTAACTGGCAGAACGAAGGTAACCATGCCCACATGGTATTTGTTAAAGGCTATAATATTTCGGGGCCAAAGCAACAAACGTATCACATACATGCAGGCCCTAAAAATCATCCTTTATGGGACCGGCTGCTATTCAGGGATTATCTCATCTCACATCCGGAAACGGCCAGGGCATACGAAGAATTAAAAAAGAAACTTGCAGGCGAGTTCCGGGAGGACAGGGTGGCTTACCGGATTGCAAAAACTGATTTTATTACAACCATCACCAATAAGGCAAAATCATTACCCTATTCGTCTCACCCGAATGTGTAGGCATACAGGCCTATACCTATAC
>CAXTCH010000296.1:0-4869 GCA_964241945.1 uncultured Mucilaginibacter sp. | reverse complement strand
GGTTAGTTCTGATAAAATTAAGCTATTCGCCGGGGTTAAAAAAATGCGCCCTGTCTCTCACGCAGGGCGCACTGTCACTTTCAACAAGAAACATTAACTAAACAAAAATCTCAGCCCGAAAAACCGTAACTCAGATGCACAAAAAACCATTTTTACCGGCAGAATTAAAAGCTGAATAGACGGACAGGCACTAAGTATAGATGAAATCCTTCCTGTAGTCGATGAGCGGCTGTAAATAGATGTGCTTGAATGAATTTACGGGCTTAATAGATTGAAAATCAATGCCGGTCTATAAGTACCTCCCGGCGGTCTATCGCGTTTTTTTGTTTTCGAAATGCGCCGTTACTTTGATTAACGAAAACAAATAACGTATTCAAATAACAAAATTAAAGCATAGAAATCATGAAAAAATCAATTCAATTATCCGCCCTGTTTTTATTGTTCAGCACCGGTCTTTTCGCTGCTACCCCGGTTGATGGCCCTAACCGTATTGATATTAACCAGGTAGTGTCTGTAAACGCGTTACGGTCATCTGCCATCGGCGTATCGGTAAGCGTATCGGGTGCATTAAGTAACAAATCATTTATGACCATTACCGACATGGCAGGCAACAAGCTGTATTCCGACAATCTGTCTACCAAACCCGGCCTGGTAAAAGGGTACAACTTATCAGAATTGGAGGATGGCGATTACATCATCACCATATTTGCCAACAAACAAGAGCTGAAAAAGCAAATCCACATTTATGAAGAATATGGCAAGAAGACTTATTTTATTATGCAATAAGTAAGCTTATCATTTACAAAAAGAGGGCAGCTTGACATAAGCTGCCCTCTTTTTGTATAAATTACTCCTGCACTTGTTACAAATGAGCGCAAGTTTACAGCTGCTTACGGTTTCAATTCAGCCGCTAATGGCTCTTTAACATTCGCTTTAATCACCAGGTCAATAATAGCTTCGGTTTGGTCGGGGTAATCGACCGGAATTAAGGTATCGCTCTTTAGCCAGGCCGCAATGGTCTCCTCGTGTTTGGCCTTTAAACTTTTAATTACCGGAACGCCCATGGATTTTAAGGCCGCCGCATTAAGCTGCTGTTCGTACTGCGTCTTCATGGGGATAACCATTAGTTTCTTTTGCATAAACAGTGCCTCGGCCGGAGTTTCAAAGCCTGCACCGCAGAGCACGCCGGCCGATGAAGCCATACTTTGTATAAAGCGCTCATTATTAACCGGCTGAATAATGATATTGCCGTATTTTACCGGGCGTTTGTTATGCTTGGAAAATACTTCCCAGCGTATTTGCCTAAAACCGGAAAGCCGCTTAATGATACGCTCATCATCATAAGCAGGCAAATAAACGGTATAATGCCCCAAATTAGTGACCAGCTGCTCGCGTATCTGGTTGCGGATAACCGGGGTAAAAATGTGATCGCCAAAAGGCTTAAAGTGAAAACCGTATTGTATGGTAACCGGCGCATACTGCTTTAACACCAAGCGGCCAATCATGTCGCTGCTGTCGGGCTGCGGCGCCTGGTCGGCCAGTACGGCAGCCTGGTGGCTCAAGCCTACACAGGGCTTATTTTTCAGGTAACAGGCCCAGGCCGATACCGGTTCAAAATCGCTGATCACCAAATCATATTCATGTACCGGCAGTTGGTTTACTTCCTTCATAAACTTGCGGATGTCTGATTTATAAAAGGTCTTCCATAAATCTACACCGCCTTTTTTGCCGAAGACGAAGCCCATGCCATGAAACTTATATTTTACTGGGAAGGGCAATATCAAATCGCCTTGAATGCCGCTTACCAGCACATCAACCTTGGCCTTTTTCTGCAGGAGGGGAACGATATCCATCGAGCGGCTCAAATGGCCGTTGCCGGTTCCCTGTATAGCGTATAAAATTCGCATGATGAATTACAACTTTTGAGTGCGTGATAGTGGATATGCGGATGGAAGATTACAGCGCATGTACCGGGCCAACAACCGGAGCGCAAGTGAAACAAGCGTCTTTCGTTTATGCCTATCCTTTATCTGCGCATAAAATTAGAAAGCCTATGTTAAGGTAACGTTACTTGTAAGTGTATTCGGCTGCTGTTAATTTATTTTATCAGGCCAGTTATGTTAATAGGAGATAAGTTTTTAATTATTTCGAATGGCGAACATATCCGTAACTGTCCTGTTGTTCAAGTCATAACCATTGCTGAACGCTTACATACATGCGGCCGATGAAGGATAGCCAAAATACAAAAGGTACAGCCGCATTAAACTGGCTCAACTTTTTTGCCGCTGATATCAGTACCGGAGTGGGACCTTTTCTGGCGGTATTTTTAACCGCCAATCAGCACTGGACGGCCGGGCAAATCGGAATTGTACTGTCGGCCATGAGCTTTTCGGCGGTAATTACCCAATCCATTGCCGGGTATGTGGTAGGCCGAACCAAATACAAAAGGATTCCTATTCTGGTAGCTACCATTGTGCTCGGTATTTTATCATTTTCCATTCCGTTTTTTCCTACATTCCCTTATATCCTGAGTGTACAGATTATCATGGGCGTAGCCTCGGCTTTTTATATGCCTACGCTGATTGCCCTGGCAGCTTCACTGGCCGGTAAGGGCGAATTTGATAACCTGATCAGTAAAAACCAATCATATAACCATGCCGGGAATGTAATTGCTGCTATATTCATCGGCCTGACGGGTAAATACACCCATAACGAGGGTATATTCTATTGCTTGCTGGCATTGGCGGTATGCTGTACCATCAGCGCCTTGTCTATCCCGCAAGACGAAATCAAGCAATCGGGTAACCAGTTGAAAGCGGAAAGAAGCAGCGATGTATTCAGTTCGTTGAAGGAGCTGGCCAAACACAAGTCTTTACTGATGTTTTTGCTTACGGCTTTTTGCTTTCACCTGGCCAACGGCGCTATGTTGCCATTAGTAGGTCGTGAGGTGTCGTTGGGCAAGAGCACCAATTCATCGCTTTACCTTTCAGCCTGTGTTATTGTGGCGCAGTTGGTAATGGTGCCGGTGTGTTATATATGCGGCAGGCAGGCACACAAAGGCCGCAAATGGCTGCTGCTTATTTCTTATACCATTTTGCCCATTCGTGCAGTATTGTACACTTTGCACACCAATCCTTATTACTTGATTTCTATACAGGTGCTGGATGGTATTGCCGCCGGAATTTTCGGCGTAGTATCCATTTTAATGGTAGCCGACCTGATGGAAGGCTCAGAAAACACCATTTTTGCCCAGGGATTGTTAGTTACCGTTGCCGACTTAGGCGGCTCGCTCAGTAATGTGGTTTCAGGGTTTATTGTAGATGCCTCCGGGTTTGCAACTGCCTTTTTGGTATTAGCCAGTGTTGCCGGAGGCGCGTTGCTGTTGCTATGGCTGGCTATTCCCGAAACAATAAATTATAAACAGCGGCAGCCGGATATGCAGCCGAAGCCTGCATAGTTTCATATACTTAAAAAAGAATGTCATTTCGACGAAGGAGGAATCTTCTACAGTATACGTGTTCAGCGTAAAAGATTTCTCCTTCGTCGAAATGACAGCATGGGTTATTCCTGGTATTCGATTCAGTTAAAATCTCTCGGACTCAAGCCCCAGCTTTTATTCGGCTTCGGCCCCATTTCCAGCTCCAGTGTAGCGCCGGAGGTTAATTGCCGGTGGGTGAACCAGGGCGTATTTAAAGGCTGGCCGTTAAGCTTTGCGCTTTGAATGTATTTGTTAATCACTGAACAATTATGTGCAATTAGCTTAAACTGCTTTCCGTTGGGCAGATTGATAGTTACCTTGCTGAATACCGGACTGCCAATGGTGTACACCGGTAACCCCGGCGTAACCGGGTAAAAGCCCATGGACGAAAATACCACAAAGGCCGACATGCCGCCGCCATCTTCATCGCCCGGAATGCCGAAGATGTTATCCTTATACCAAACATCCAGTAAAAAGCGGACGCGTTTCTGTGTCTTCCAGGGCGAATCGGTAAAATTATACAGGTAAGGGATATGGAAGCTTGGCTCATTACCCATCGAGTATTCGCCTACCAGGCCGGTAGCATCCGGGAACTTAGCCCACAGGCTGTACTTGCTTCGGCCTATCGGTTCACGAAATAGCTGATCGAGCCTGGCCTCAAAGGCAGTTTTGCCACCCATCAGGCCTATCAATCCGTTTACATCATGCTGTACCTGCCATAGGTAAGTCCAGCCGTTGTTTTCGTCGTAATAATCGCGGCCGCCCATGCCGCCGTCAAATTTAGGGTCTATCTTTATCCAATCACCTTTACTGTCTTTAGGCATAAACATACCCTCGGCGGGGTCCCACAGGTTTTTGTAGTTTTTGGACCGTTGGTTGAACTTCTGCCAGTCGCCCATTTTGCCCAGCTCTTTGGCAAATTCGCCTAAAGCCCAATCGTCCATGCCGGCGCCCAGGGTAACCGCTACCGCCTGCCGTTTCTCAAAGGGATGTACTTCAGCTACGGTTTCCTTTTCGCCGGGATGCAAAGCAGGAAAATAGCCTTTGGCGTAAAAGAAATCATCTAACTCGGTTTTCGGGCCGTTGCGCCAGGGCAGCATAGTGGCCTGGGTGGCGTTCTTTAGCATACCGTTATAGGCCTCGGCTGCATCAAAACTGCGGATGCCTTTACGGTAACCATCCAGAAACATAACTGTAGAGTGGAAGCCGTTCATGCAGGGATTGTCGCCAAACAACAGCGGGAAGGTAGGTACCCAGCCGCTTTGCTGATACATGGTTACATACGAGTTCAGCATGTCGCCCTCCATCTGCGGATCAAGCAGGGCACGGAGCGGATGCAGCGCCAGGTAAGTGTCCCAGGTCCAGTCGTCTACGTAAAAAGGCCGCTGGGC
>CAXTCH010000295.1:3001-4895 GCA_964241945.1 uncultured Mucilaginibacter sp. | reverse complement strand
GTTGCAACTGGCATTTATTAAACTGACTATAGCTACAGCTGCAATAAAAGTGTTAAATTTTATGCTTTTCATGCCTTTGTAACAAAAATATGCAGAGTTTGTTACAAAGCAATTGCTGGTGATAATTACTTGGCTCATATACAGGGTTTAAAAAGTGTTCCGGGCCTCAATGTTAAAAAGCGTTAAAAGGAGTTTGGATAGTAAACGTTTGATTACTTTGGTGTTATGCCGTTTAAACCTTCAGCATTATTTATATTATTAAGCATAGCAGTTGTGAAAATTGCATATGGACAAAACGTGAATTTTCAGCAGGGAATGGTATTAAAAAATGGCACTACTATCCGGGTGGGCGATGTAACCTTGCTAAACAAGCGGAGCCATTTCATAATTAAATCGGCCCTGACAGGTGTATTCAGTATCGCTGCCTCACCGGGTGATACCATTGAAATTTCCTCTGCGGGTTATGAGAGCAACACCTTGATAGTTAGTGATTTTTCCGACCGCATAGTATATCTGCAACCTGCTGCACAGTTGCAGCCAGTAGTTATTAAGGCTGCTTCCATAGGCGGTGACCTGGCCGAAACACAGCAGGGTTACCGCAGGAAAAGCGTCTTTTACACCGGCACGCCTCATTATTATTATCTGGTACTAAAGCCGTTTACATTTGTATATGAGAACTTTAAAAGCGAGGTGAAAGATGCCCGGCGCTTCAAAAAGTATGCGGCCCGTGAACTGAAAAGCGTAGAGGTAGCCAAGCGCTTTACCAATTCACTCATCAAACAAACGGTGCCTGTTACAAATGACGAAGCAGATGAGTTCAAAGTAGCTTATGAACCTACCGTGGAGCAAATCAGAAAATGGAATGATTATGAACTGATTACCTATATCCGTAAATCATACGCTTCTTTCCGGGCCGGCAGGTAGTTGCCTAAGCGGTAGTTATAATTATAATAAAACCGGCTTTATTGAAATAACATCCGCCTATTGATTGCAATCCCTTATACTTGCTGTATTCAACAGGAGAAATAAAAACCAAAGCGTTTTGGTGCCTGTTCAATTGCCGGTGAATAAATTATTTTAAACCCATAACCTATTATTAACACATGAGCTTTACAGATGAACTGAGTAAGCTTTTTGTTGATGAAAGCCAGATTCCGGAAAAATTCCGGATAAAGGAAATTCATCAGCGGGAGTACTTAAGCAATGGTGAGATGCTGCCCTGGAATGGCGAGGTAAGCGAAGTATATTCGCCCATTTGCCTGCCTGCGCCCGAAGGGTTACAACGCAAACTGATTGGCAGCTATCCGCTGGGTACCGAAAAAGAAGCGGAAGAAGCGCTGGACGCTGCCCTGGCGGCTTATAACAACGGCCGCGGCGAATGGCCAACCATGACGGTGGACGGCCGCATTCAGTGTATGCAAAAGTTTGTGTACAAAATGAGTGAGCAGCGCGATTTAATTGTGAAGCTGATTATGTGGGAAATCGGTAAGTCGTACACTGATTCGGCCAAAGAGTTTGACCGTACCATTGAATACATTAACGCCACCATTGATGCTTTAAAAGAAATTGATCGCGAATCTTCGCGTTTTCAAATTGAAGAAGGCGTGATTGCCCAAATCCGGCGCTCGCCGCTGGGCGTGGTGCTATGCATGGGGCCGTTCAATTATCCGCTCAATGAAACCTTTACCACACTGATTCCGGCTATTATTATGGGGAATACGGTGCTGTTTAAACCACCAAAGCATGGTACGCTGCTGCATTATCCGCTGCTTCGCGCTTTTCAGGAAGCGTTTCCCAAAGGAGTGGTAAACACCATTTATGGCCGTGGGGCCAGCGTTACACCCGGACTGATGGCTACCGGCAAAATCAATGTGCTGGCGTTTATTGGTTCCAG
>CAXTCH010000295.1:0-2901 GCA_964241945.1 uncultured Mucilaginibacter sp. | reverse complement strand
CACCCGGACTGATGGCTACCGGCAAAATCAATGTGCTGGCGTTTATTGGTTCCAGCAAGGTGGCCAACGATTTAAAAAAGCGACATCCAAAAATCAGCCGTTTGCGGGCGGTGCTTAGTTTAGATGCGAAGAACGCCGCCATCGTTACCAAAAATGCGGATTTGAAACTGGCTGTAAGCGAATGTATTTTAGGTGCTTTATCCTATAACGGGCAGCGTTGTACGGCTATTAAAGTAATTTTTGTACAAAAGGATGTGGCCGACGAGTTTGTAAAGCAACTGAGCGAAGCTGTAAGCAGCCTGAAACCCGGCTTGCCCTGGACCGACAAGGTGAACATCACCCCGGTAGCCGAACCCGGCAAACCGGCCTATCTGAAAGAATGTATAGACGATGCCATTGCCCAGGGCGCTCAGGTAATGAACGAGCATGGCGGCGATACGGCAGCATCATTTGTATTCCCTGCAGTAGTATACCCGGTTAAAAAAGGCATGAAGCTGTATTTAGAGGAACAGTTTGGCCCCGTAATCCCGGTGATTCCGTTTGAATCATTAGAAGAGCCGATTGAGTACCAGATTGAATCGCCGCACGGTATGCAGGTAAGTATTTTCAGTAATGACGCCAAAGAGATAGGTGAATTGATTGATCCTTATGTGAACCTGGTAAGCCGCGTAAACATCAACGCCCAATGCCAGCGTGGCCCGGATGCGTTTCCGTTCACCGGCCGCAAAGATAGCGCCGAAGGCACCCTATCGGTACATGATGCTCTGCGCTCCTTCTCTATCCGCTCGTTGGTAGCCACCAAAATGAACGATACCAACAAGCACCTGCTCAATGAAATTGTGCACGACCATGATTCGAGCTTTTTGAGCACGAACTATATTTTTTAAATTGAATTTAACAGGAAAAAGAAAAGCGGCTACTGCAAAGTAGCCGCTTCTAAAACCGTTGTCACCCTAAGCATCGTCGAAGGGTAGTAGCACAGGCAACACCTATGAATGCATCTGCACCCAATGTTTCGAGGGTCTCAGCATGACAATGGCAGCTGCACTTGCAAATCCGTATTACTTTTCCACCTCCCCTAAAAACGCATGTACCCTGGCCAGCGTTTCTTCTTTGCCCAGCAGTGCAGCAATATCATATACATGCGGGCCAAACTTTCCGCCCACCAGCATAATGCGGAAAGGCAGCATTACATCGCCGGGTTTAAAGCCGTTTGCAGTCATCAGGCTTTTAAAGGTTTCTTCCAGCTCTGTGGCGTTCCATTGGTCGAGGCCGGCATAGGTATTTACTATCAGTTTAAAAAACTGTGTTTTGGCATCGGTCCATTTGGGCTTTACAGCATTCATATCATAGCCTGCCGGGCGCTCGAAAAAGAACGAGGCCTGGGACCAAAAGTCATTCACAAATACAAGGCGCTCTTTTACCAAAGGAAGCACTTGGCGCACATAAGCCTCGTTAAACTCAATATCTTTTTCGTCCAGCAGGGCTTCAATATCAGGTAACAGGGCCTCTACCGGCATGCGTTTCAGCCATTCGGCATTGAACCACTTGGCTTTTTCAAAATCAAACTTGGCGCCGGCCTTACTTACCCGGTCCATCGAAAATTTTTCTACCAGGTCATCCAAGGTAAAGATTTCCTGTTCGGTGCCATCATTCCAGCCCAATAGGGCTAACAGGTTAACGAATGCTTCAGGCAAAAAACCCAGTTCCCGGAAGCCGGGCGTTAACTCCTTGCTTTTGGGGTCAAACCAGTTCATGGCATACACCGGGAAACCCAGGCGCGCGCCATCGCGTTTGCTCAGCTTGCCATGGCCATCAGGCTTTAATATCAGGGGTAAATGTGCCCATTGCGGCATGGCATCCTTCCAGCCCAGGTACTCCCACAGCAGTAAGTGCACAGGCGCTGAAGGCAGCCATTCTTCGCCGCGGAAAGCGTGTGATATCTGCATCAGATAATCATCTACCACCACAGCTAAATGGTAGGTAGGCATATTATCCGCTTTAAGCAGTACTTTGTCATCTACCAAATTGGTATCAAAGCTTACCCCGCCGCGAATCATATCAGTAAAGCTTATGGTTTCATCCACCGGCATTTTTATACGGATGACGTGTGGTGTATTTGCTTTTAATAGTTCATCCACCTCAGCTTCACTCAGGGTAAGGGAGTTACGCATCTCGTAGCGCTGGCTGTGGCCGTATTGAAAATTTGGTTGTTCTTTGCGCTTTTGCTCCAGCTCGGCAGGGGTATCAAAGGCATAATAGGCATGCCCCTGAGTAACCAGTTTTTCGGCGTATTCACGGTACAGGCTTTTGCGCTCACTCTGGCGGTAAGGTGCAAAAGCGCCCCCGGCCATTACACTTTCATCGGGCATCAGGCCGCACCATTGCAAGCATTCAAAAATATATTCTTCAGCGCCGTCCACAAAACGGTTCTGGTCGGTGTCTTCAATACGCAAAATAAATTTGCCGTTGTACTTATGGGCAAACAGGTAGTTAAACAGCGCGGTACGTACCCCGCCAAGGTGCAAACCACCGGTCGGACTGGGGGCAAAACGTACTCTAACAGATTTTTCGGGCGTCATGGCGCAAAGATAGGATTTTGAATTTCGAATTCCGGAAGTTGAACTTACGACAGATAAAAGTACAGGAAGCCCTGTTCCATAAAAAAAGCGGAACTCTTCGACAGATCGTTCCGCTTTTTAATGAAGCATGCTAACATGCTTATTTCATGCTGTCGTGAATTTTGTTAATAGCATCCAGGTGCATTTTTAACGTAGGTAAGGTTTTAACAGCAAAGGCTTTTAAATCTGCATCTTTGCAGTCGGTTGATGCCTTTTCAAATAAAGAAACGTCTTCTTTATGGTCGCTCACCATATCGTTCACATACTGTTTGTCAAAGTC
>CAXTCH010000294.1:1501-4920 GCA_964241945.1 uncultured Mucilaginibacter sp. | reverse complement strand
TCAACCGGAAAAGATATGTTTGTGATTGTAAAGCCAAGCGATAAATCTGTGTATAAAAACATGGTGGATATGCTGGACGAACTGCACATTGCTAACATTGATCTGTACGCAATCGTCGACATCACTAAAGATGAAGTTGGCTTGCTACAACGCGATAAAATTTATTAATAATTTTTAAACTAAAGTAAAAAACCAAACGTTATATTGCATAACAATAAAAAGCCAAAATTATGTTAGGTTCAAAATTAGACATTCTAAACCCTGATTGGCTTGAGGTTATTTTTACCGGTCGCAATAAAACTTACGGTGCTTATGAGTTGCGTAAAAACAACCCCAAGACTACCGTAAAAGCAATGATTTATACAGTAGTACTGTTTATTATTGCTATTTCAATGCCGACTATTATCAATAAAATCAAAGGGTTCATACCTGCGGCTGCGCCAAAGGTAAAAATCACCGAAGTGGTGCTGCATCCGCCGCCGCCGCTGGATGCCAAAAAAACACCTCCGCCGCCGCCAAAGCCGGAGCCGCCAAAACCGCACACTACCCAGGTAAAATTCCCGCCACCGGTGGTAAAACCTGATAACGAAGTGCGTGAGAAGGAACCACCGACACAAAAAGACCTGGAAGTAAAAGACCCTGGTCAGAATGACGTGAAAGGTGACCCTAATCAAACTGTTCGTATTGATGAACCAGTAGGTAACGCCCCGGTGAACAATGCAGTAACTGAGGCCGACCCGAACGAAATTTTTACCGCGGTAGAAGTAAGCCCTGATTTTCCGGGAGGGATCCAGAAGTTTTACGATTACTTGGGTAAAGCTATTCACTACCCGGCAGTTGACCGTGAAAACGGTACTCAGGGACGCGTAATCGTTCAGTTTGTGGTTGAAAGAGACGGTAGCTTAACAGATGTTAAAGCGGTACGTGGTCCAAGCCAAACATTGCAGGACGAAGCGGTAAGGTCAGTAAAAAACTCTCCGCACTGGACTCCGGGACGGCAAAATGGTAAAGCAGTACGTGTACAATATACTGTACCGGTACAGTTTACCATGCCTGACCAATAAGATGAGGTATGACTGAGAAATTTAATCGTACAGAGCAAAAATCGCCCAAAAGGCGATTTTTGCTTATTTTAGGTGGTGTGTTATTTATCAGCATTGTAATTTTAGGGCTGATGATCATGTTCTGGAAGAAATTTCCGCTGCCCCTTACGCAAACGCAGCGGTACGCTTTCGGAGGTTTATTTATAATCTACGGTGTATTGCGCTTTATGCGCATACGAAGTAAAAGCTATGAAGAATAATTTAAAGTGGCTGGCATTAGGCATAGGATTAATGGTGACCATAAGTGCCTGCCATCATAACAGGCCAAAGCCACAGCCCAAGGTAGAGGACGACAGCTTTCATGCCGGTAAAACAACGTTTGGTGTTGATGCATCCATCGCACCTATTGTAGACGAAGAGGCTTTTGTATTTAAGGGTTTATACCCGGATGCCAGGCCTGTGCTGGAATACCAGCCGGAAGCACAGATAATCAACAAATTGTTGAATGACAGTATCAGGTTCGCGCTGCTGTCGCGCGATTTAACTGCAGAAGAGAAGAAGTTATTAAATGACCGTGGTTTTACACCCAACATTAATCCTTTTGCTCATGATGCGGTCGTATTGATTGTAAACCAGGTATCGGCCGATACATTGATGTCGGTTACACAAATAAAGCAAATGCTTAACGGCAAAACCAATGCAGATAAGGATATTGTATTTGCCAACCCAAATTCAAGTACCATTCGTTATTTTAAAGAAATATCAGGAAGTGATTTCTTAAAATTAAAGAATGTATATGCACTAAAAACGGATAAAGACGTTATAACTTATGTTAGCCAGCACCCGCAGGCCATCGGTGCAATTGGGTTCAGCTGGCTCGATGATCCTGACGAGGATTATGCAGCGGCAGCGGCAAAGGTTAAAATAGTAGGCATAAAGGATGCCGGTAATAAAAAATACCCGGATGAGTATTACAAACCGTCACAATCTACGCTGGCATTAAAACAGTATCCCTTTGCCCGTAGTTTATACGTTGTGAACAGTACAGGCAAGATGGGGTTAGGGGCAGGATTTGAAAATTTTATATTAAGTGACCGCGGCCAGCGCATTATACTTAAATCGGGTTTATTGCCCGATTCAATACCGCAAAGGCAAATCAACGTACGAAAACAAGTAACTAACTCAAATTAAAACTATAGCAAACACCATGAAAATGATCAGTAAAATAGCAGGAGTTTCAGTGGCTTTAGCGGCTGTGAGCTACTCGGCATCGGCGCAAAGCTTAGCCGACGCCCGCAAAGCTATTGATGCGGAGCAGTACCAGAAGGCTAAGGCCATGCTGAAAAATTTAACCAGTACCCAAGCTGGAAAAGATGAAAACTATTTTTATTTAGGTTGGGTATATCTGCAGCAAGATTATATCGATTCGGCCAAAACCGTATTTAATAAAGGCATAGCAGCCAATCCCAACTCTGCCTTAAACTTTGTAGGTATCGGCGCTGCCGACCGTTTAAGCAAAGATAACTCAGGCGCACAGCAAAATTTTGATAAAGCGATAGCACTGGCCAAAAAAGATAGCAAGCCTTATGTATATATCGGCGAAAGCTATTTGTTAACTCCGGCTGATGCCAACGCGGCTATTAATGTGTTGAATAAGGGTATTGCGGCAAACGCAAAAGATCCCGACTTATATATTTCATTGGGTAACGCTTATCGTTCACAGTTAAAAAGCAACGAAGCTTACAAAGCTTATAACCAGGCGCTGGCTTTAGATCCAAAATCAACCAAGGCTAATGTGGCCGAAGGTGTGCTTTGGAAATTCGCCAATAACTTTGAAGATGCAGAAGCGCAGTTTAAAAAGGCGTTGGCCGATGACCCTAATTATGGCCCGGCTTACCGCGAATGGGCAGAAACTGATTTGCGCTGGGCTAAAAATGTACCGACAGTGGCCTCAGCTAAAGTTAAAGAAGCTGCAGACCACTACAAGCAGTTTTTAGATTTAACCGACCGCTCTTCAGAATCGCAACTGCGTTATGCCGACTTCCTGTACCAGGCAGGTGATTTTAAAGGCTTGCAGCAAGCTGCCAGTGCATTAACCACCGGTGCTAACCCTAATTTGCGTGCCTACCGTTACTTAGGTTATGCAGCCTATGAAAACGGTGATTATGCCGGTTCACAAACTGCTTTGAATAACTTTATTTCAAAAGCAGGTAACCGTGTTATTCCTTATGATTATTACTACCTGGGCCGTGCACAGGTAAAGGCTAATCAGGATTCATTGGGTATCATCAGCCTGCAAAAATCTATCCAGTTAGACAGCACTCAGAATGCTGATGCCTACGGAGATATTGCCAGAGCTTACTATGCGCAAAAGAA
>CAXTCH010000294.1:0-1401 GCA_964241945.1 uncultured Mucilaginibacter sp. | reverse complement strand
CGTGCTTATGTAAACGATTTAAAGGAAACCGATCGTAATAATATTGCCGGTTATGCTAAACCCTATTATGATCAATATATTCAGCTGATTACCACTAAAGGGGTAACCGACCAGGATAAGAAAACCTTAGCTGGTGCATATGCTTATTTGGGCAGCTACTATGAGTATAAAGAGAAAGACCCGGCAAAGGCGACGGAAAACTACACCAAAGCCCGTGAAATGGACCCGACTAATAAGCAGGTTCAGGCTTTTTTCGCCCGCAAAGGCGGAGCAGCCGGTAAAGGCAAATAATTTCGGATGAAATTGTTACAAAAAGGCCCCTGAAAAGGGGCCTTTTTTATTGTCTGTCAATACGTATATTTGCTGCATGGAAATGCAAAGCTTGCCTGTTAATTTTTTGCCTATTATTCTTCAAATGCTGGTAGCCATAGGATTTGTGGTTACTACCATGTTCTTTACCCACAGATTAGGGCCAAAGCGTAACACTAAAGATAAGCTTACGCCATTCGAATCGGGTATTGAGGTGATTGGCAATGCGCGTACACCGGTATCTATCAAGTATTTTCTGGTCGCTATCCTTTTTGTATTATTCGACGTAGAAGTAATTTTTATGTACCCCTGGGCTGTAAATTTTAAGCACATGGTGCAAACTTCAGGCATCAGTAATTTGATTGAGATGTTTGTGTTTATGGCTACGCTGCTGTTAGGGTTTATCTACGTAATTAAAAAAGGCGCCCTGGATTGGGATTAAGTTTAGATTGATTCTAAATATTAAGGTGCCTATCATACGCTGTCACATACAGCGTTATTATTTATAAATTTGCACTCATCCCCATTACGCGGATGAGTTATTGCTTTTAGAGGATTTTTCATGAGTGATGTTCAGATAGTTAACGCTCCTCCGGGAGTTGAAGGATCAGGATTTTTTGCTACCAGTTTAGATAAAGCCATTGGTTTGGCGCGCTCACATTCCTTGTGGCCGCTGCCGTTTGCTACTTCTTGCTGTGGCATCGAGTTTATGGCTACCATGGGTTCGCATTACGATTTATCGCGCTTCGGCGCCGAGCGTTTAAGCTTCTCGCCACGCCAGGCCGACCTGTTGATGGTAATGGGTACCATATCTAAAAAAATGGCTCCGGTATTACGCCAGGTATACCTGCAAATGGCCGAGCCCCGCTGGGTAATGGCGGTAGGCGCCTGCGCTTCAAGCGGTGGTATTTTTGATACGTATTCAGTGCTTCAGGGTATTGATGAGGTGATACCGGTAGACGTCTATGTTCCCGGCTGCCCCCCACGCCCTGAAGGAATTATAGACGGCTTTATGAATATACAAAAGCTGGTGCAAACCGAATCACTGCGCCGCAGGGATACGCCGGAATATCAGGCATTATTAGCTAAATA
>CAXTCH010000293.1:0-4923 GCA_964241945.1 uncultured Mucilaginibacter sp. | reverse complement strand
ATGCAAACCGTTAGTAATGTTTGGTTTATTTAAAAAGAAACAGCCCAAAAACGACTTAAATTTAGATTATTCAACTCTGGCGGTCGACTTGCATTCGCACGTGCTGCCGGGGATTGATGACGGCGCTCAAACGCCCGAAGAATCCATCTTTCTGATAAAAAAAATGATGGAGGCAGGCGTAAAGAAAATTATTGCTACGCCGCATATCATGGTGGATTACTATCGTAACAATGCCGCTACCATTACCAATGCCCTTGCTATATTAAAAGCCGAACTAAAAGAGCAGCAAATTGACATCCCTGTAGAGGCAGCTGCGGAACACTATTTTGATGAGGGCTTTGAAAAACTTATTGACAATGACCAATTGATGCTGATTAAAGGTAAATACGTGTTGTTCGAGCTTTCCTTCATCAGCAAACCGCCTACACTGGTATCAGTGATACAAAAGCTGAAGGACAAAGGTTATCAGCCCATACTTGCTCACCCCGAGCGTTATCCGTACCTGAGTATGGAAGAGTTTAAGAATATACACGACTGGGGCTGCCTGTTTCAACTCAATATTATTTCCTTAACCGGCTACTACGGTGGCAGTACTAAAAAATTGGCTGAAGCATTGGTTGACAATCAGCTTATTAACTTTACCAGCAGCGATATGCATCATCCGCGCCATGCCGCTGCTTTTAAAGAAGCATTGAAAACTACGTATGCCGAAAAGCTGCTGACGGATTACCCGCTGCAAAATAGTATGTTGCTGTAAGGAGAAACTTTATAGTAAATTTCCTTTAACAACATTTAACATTTTTATATTTTTCTACTAAGGTTTTAGTTCATATATTGGGGTTCACAAAACCTTACATGAAATCAACCTTTGCTACCCTTATCTTTTTGCTCATTTTGGGCGTTGCTCCCCTGTTTGCTCAAAATAATTACGCTGTTAAAGGTACCGTGATTGACGATTTTTCTACAACGAAACTGGTCAATACCACTATTATGGTTCTTAATGCCAAAGATTCAACGCTCCGCAAATTTACACGGGCAGGAACGGATGGCGCTTTCACCATTGACCATTTGAGTAAAGGAAAATTTATCCTTGTGGTATCTTATCCCGATTATGCTGATTATGTGGAGCAGTTCAGCCTCGATTCGGTAAATACCACGCACAATTTTAATTCTATCGGCCTTAAGCTTAAATCAAGAATACTGCAGGACGTAATTATAAAAGGCAAAGCTACGGCCATAAAAATTAAAGGGGACACTACGGAATATAATGCAGCCGCCTTCAGTATTCAGCCTAATTCAAAAGTAGAGGATCTCCTGCGGCAGCTTCCGGGCATGCAGGTAGATAAAGACGGTAAAATTACCGCCCAGGGACAAACTGTGAGTAAAGTATTGGTGGATGGTGAGGAATTTTTCGGCGATGACCCAACGCTGGTTACTAAAAATGTGCGCGCCGATATGGTAGATAAAGTACAGTTGTACGACAAAAAAAGCGACCAGGCCACTTTCACCGGTATCGATGATGGGCAGAAAACCAAAACCATCAACATCAAACTAAAAGAAGATAAAAAGAACGGCTATTTCGGCAAAGTGGATGGTGGCGTAGCTACCGACAAGTATTATAGTGGTCAGCTGTTGTTTAATCAATTTCAGGGTAAGCGCAAGTTTTCGGCTTATGGCACGCTGAGCAATACTGGCAAAACCGGGTTGGGCTGGCAGGACAGTCAGAAGTATGGCAGTTCGGACAATGTAACAGTGGGGGATGACGGCGGTATCTATATCACGGGTGGCCAGGATGATTTGGACTCCTTTGACGGCCGGTATAACGGGCAGGGCATACCTACCGCCCGCACCGGGGGGCTGCATTTTGACGACAAATGGAACAACGACAAGCAATCGCTTAACGCCAATTATAAAATAGGCTCTATTGCGGTTGATGGCACCACTAATGTTTTATCGCAAAATAACCTGGATAGCGGGGCCATTAACAGCACTTCCAATCAGCACTTTCACAATTACATGTTCAGGCAAAAGTTAGACTTTACTTTGGGATTAAAGCTGGACACGACTTCGAACCTGAAAATTATGGCTGATGTAACTACCAAACCCAGTGAGACCAAAAACGATTACATTTCTGCCAACCGCCGGGCCGCTGATAGTACCTTAATTAATACCAATAACCGCAGCCTTGACAATAAGGTAGACGGTACCATATTCAATGCCAGCGCTTTTTACACCAAAAAGTTTAAAAAGGTAGGTCGAACGTTATCTTTAAATGTTACTGAGGCTTACAATCAAAGCGAAGCCAAAGGCTTTTTAAAATCACACATCGATTTTTATAACAAAACCGGCACATCGACAGACAGTAGTCAGATTGTAGACCAGTATAAAACCAGCAATCTGAAAAGTTCGGTATTCAATACCAATTTGACGTATTCAGAACCGTTTTCGAAAGCTTTTTCGGTAGTTTTAAATTATGGACTAAGTACCAACAACAGCACCGCTGACCGCAAATCTTTCAACCCAACGTCTGACGGGCAGTATATTATTCTGGATAATGCTTACAGTAACAATTATCGCTTAAACCAGCTGTCTAACCAGGGTGGCGCTATATTTAATTATAAAAGCGGAAAAACCACTTTTAATTTCGGTACAAAAGTAGGCGATGTAAAATTTAAGCAGATCAATGAAATCAGTGGCGGTATATTCCAGCGCAATTTTATCAACTGGAACCCGCAGGCCATGTACCAGTATCGTTTTTCGCAGCAGTCGTCTTTCCGTATCAACTACTTTGGCAATACCACCCAGCCAACAGTCAGTCAGATACAACCTATACTGGATAACAGCAATACACTTAACCTGATTGTGGGCAACCAAAATTTAACTCCTTCATTTACCCATCGCTTTAACATATCATATAATACCTATAAGGTGCTGAGCGATCAGTCGCTGTTCTTTTATGGCAATTATTCCATTACCACCAATCCTATTATTAGCAATGTAAGCACCGATCCGGTATTGGGCAAAAGCGTTAGTCAATATGTAAATATTAAACGCGCGCCTTATACTTTTTATGGCGGCGCTTATTTTTCGCAAAAAGTTGCCGGGCCGGATATTAATTTAGGGGTGGATGCCAATGCCGAGGGCAGTAAAAGTTACAGTATCTCCAACGGAATAGTGGATACTATTACGTTAAACACTTATTCCATAAGTGCGCGTTTATCTAAATATGTGCAGAAGAAGTACGATTTTTATCTGTCCTTTGGCCCTACCTATACCATAGGCGGCGCCTCGCTGCAAAAGGGTATTAACAACAACGGCCACGGCTGGAACGGCGATGCAGGAGGTGAAGTCTTTCTGCCGGGCAAGATACAGGTGGGCGTTAATGCCAATTACCAGTACAACTCCAAAACGCAAACTTTTGATCAGAGCTTCTCGCGTGTGCTGCTGAACGCCTCCATCTCTAAAGCTTTCTTTAAGGCCGAAAATTTAAAGCTGGTACTTTCCGGTAACGATTTGCTGAACCAAAACGCCGGCTTTAACCGGAGTGTAAACGGCAACTTAATTTCGCAGAGCACTTATACCACCATACGGCGTTATTTTATGTTCTCTGTAGTTTGGGATTTTAACAAAATGGGCGGCGCCCCGGCAAAAAAATAAATCAACCATGAAACCTGTATTACTCATTATTCTCTGCTTTTTACTTTTAGGTATAAATAATACCCGGGCGCAAAGCAACAAGCATTTTACCACTTCGGGCACTATTGAGTTTGACAAGAGCATCAATATGTATGCGCTGATACGAAGGGAAATTAATAAAGACAACGAAGGCTTTCTGCAGCCGATTTTTGACAGCTACAAAAAAAATAATCCGCAGATTAAAGTGGTAAAAAGCACATTGTCTTTTACCGACAACAAAACATTATTTGTGCCGAAGGCAGAAGAAACACCCGGTAATGCTTTCTTTGGTGATAGCCCTATGGCTACTCAAATTAACACCATTTATACCGATTTAAGCACTGATAAAAAAATTAGTCAGAAAAAAGTGTTTGAGCAGACCTTTTTGGTAAGTGATACCACCCGGAAGATACACTGGAAAATAACCGACGAGACCCGTGATATTGCCGGCTACACCTGCCGCCGAGCCAATGCTATTATTCTTGACTCTGTTTATGTAGTGGCCTTTTACACCAACGAGATTGCCGTTTCGGGCGGCCCCGAATCGTTCACCGGCTTGCCGGGCATGATACTGGGTGTAGCCATACCGCACGAAAATCTGAGTTGGTTTGCCACTAAGGTAACTGACATCACACTGCCTTCGGCCACGGTAGTGCCGCCCAAAAAGGGAAAGGCGGTAGACAACGCCGGATTGCTAAAAACTTTGCAGTCGGCCTTTAAAAGCTGGGGAGACTATGCAAAGACTTATTATAAAGCATTTCAGTTGTAATTAATTCTTTGAGCAAAGCTGTCGCCCATACGGTTGAACTTGTTCAATTTAATCACATATGTTAGTTACAGCTGTTGCGCTGGCTGTGTTGTTCCTTTAAATTTAGGGGAGCAATAGCGGTGCTGTACACTTGGGCTCTATTCACAAGGTATTAACCTGGCGAAATAGAACAACATCCGGTTCGTTATGGATGTACATACTCCCTTTCTGTAAGCTCATAATACGGGCCGAACAGGTGATGGGTAAAAATTTTGTTCGGGTTATTGGGATATTTCTGTTGGTAGGCAGCATCCGGCATCAAAACTACTTCGGTACCGCAGTGCACATACAGGTTGGTGCCAGCATATTCGGGTTCCTGAAAATCGGGCAGTGATTTTTTGATAAACTTGTACACCGTATGCCCTAAGTATTTCTCATTATTCCTTTGCGCTTTAGCCGGTGGGTTTTTCAATTGATTGTATACATGCTTAATATATAAC
>CAXTCH010000292.1:0-5004 GCA_964241945.1 uncultured Mucilaginibacter sp. | reverse complement strand
GATGTGGAAAAGGGCCTCACCCTCCGTATAGACTACGGCATCGGCCAGAAACTCCTCAACGAGCCCCGACAAAGCGGGCTGTATCTAAGTTTGGGGGAAGCGTTTTGATGCAAACGGCTAAAAGATGAATCTATAATTTCGCATCACCAATTTTTTTTAGATATTCTTTTAAAATAGATTCTACTTTCTTTTTCATCTGTCCATTTTGGATATCTATCCACGGTTGTGCTTGATTACTCCAATCTTTATAACTTCCTTCAAAATAGGTAAAGAATAACCACCAATTATTTTTTGATCTAGTTTTATTAAATCTTTCTATTATTATGTTCGCTATGTTTTCAGGTATTATCTCAGGTGCTTTTCCTCTTTCATCAGGTTTTATCGTTATTCCATACATTAAGCCATTTGAATTTTGAGACTGAAATTGAAAACCAATTCTACCGTAATTCCAATTTGCTTTGCTAAAGAAAAAACCTTTGTATAACTTATTAGACTCCAAATCTTCACTAATGTCGCATTCCAAGCCGTTATCATTGGCAATTTCCTGAATCTGCTGCTTAAGTATTTTAAATAGTTTTTCCTTTACTGTACCAATCGCACTGTAAGCTGCAAATGTTACTTCCAAATTGTTCAAGCTCGCCAATGCATGTTTAGTTATGATTTCAGTTTCATTCATAAAAGTTTGCCCTAAAAATTCTTTCTTTAAATATTGTTCAAAATCCAATAAAAATGATCGCACTCGTTCTGCCTGACAATTTGTGCTCCACTCATGGACACAGTTTATAATGTGATTGGTATAACCGATTGTTCGTATTCGTTCTTCTTGTTTTAATTTGTTGTACAATTCCTCACCAATACTGTAATTCGTTGGATCATCTTGATATGGAGTTAAATACAGAAGGCAGTGATTCTGACCAAATTGCCTTCCGAGGTAATTACTATAATCCTGCAATTGGTTTTTCTGATCTGTAGCCCAAACTTTATTTTCTATTGCAATGCCGTAATCGGCACCGCCAAAAGTTATAAATATATCTATTCTTCTTTGGTCATCTATACTATGCTCGCAACCACATCGAACTTTCTGAAAATTGTATGGTGAAACTTTATCATAAAGTCGTACTTGCTTTAAAAATATATTGAGAAAGGTTTCACCTTGTCCATGAGTTTGTAATGGATTAAGAAAAAATGCTAAAATTTCGGAATACTTATTTTCACCCGGCCGGATAAAATTTAGTGCATTAAAATTAAATGCCAGTTGCGGGTTATACAAATCCTGAATATCCTTAACACTTTTAATCGCAGAAGCTAACCCGGAAAAATAGTTTGCAATTGCTGTTTCGTTCATTACGTAAATAAACGTAAAAATCCGCACATCTGTAATCCGCACATCTGCACATTCAAAATCTGCACATCCCCTAAAACCGTATCTTAAAATCCTCCTTCACCTGCCCCTTTTTAAAATACACCAGGCCGATCCAGAACAGGTCAATAGTAACGGTGACCTGCGGGTGAGCTTTGATTTCGGCCCAGGCCTGCTTCATGCCGGGGCTCCAGTAAATATCATCAAAAATGAGCAGGGTATGGTCATGCACTTTGGGCAGGCACCAGTTAAAATAGCGCAGGGTGGCTTCGTGCTGGTGGTTGCCGTCAATGTAAACCAGGTCAAGCTCCGGCAGAGCATTAATCAGCGGCAGCAGGGTATCATCAAAATTGCCGGTCAGCAGTTCAATGTTGTCACCTCCCTGCTCAGCAAAAGTCTGCCGGGCTGCAGCGGCTGTTTCGGGGCAGCCTTCGAGGGTATAAATTCTGGCCGTGGGGGCGGCCTGCTGAAAGTACAGGGTAGTGATGCCCAGGCAGGTACCCAGCTCGATAATGGTTTTGGGCTGGTGGCCGGCCGCAATGCGGTACAGCAGCTGTGCCAGGCGGGGAGGCTTCAGGGCATGGCGGGCTATCTGGCTGATTTGCCTTTTCCAGTTTTTGTTTACCTGTGAACCGGCGCCCAGGTCGGTCACCAGAATTTCTCGGTGATTATTCAGCAGATTTTTTCGCTGATTTTCGGGCCCGGCGTAATCATTTCTGGCATGAAAATCGTAAATTACTTGGTCGGCAAGCCGGTAAATAAAGGGCGAATGAATGCCGTGCCGGTTGCGGGCCGTAAGGCGGTGCCACAGATAATCTTTAACAAACCTGAAGTTGAACATGGCCGCAAAATTATACAAACCTTTAGTATTTTAGTGAAGTAGCACAGTATGATTAATACCACCGAAATAAACTCCCTGATACGCCTGCTGGATGACCCGGACGGCGAAATTTACAATCACGTACATGATAAACTGCTCAGCTACGGGCACGAGGTAATCAGCTACCTGGAATCGGCCTTTGGCGAGGCCTTTGACCCGGTGCAGCAGGAGCGTATAGCTAACCTGGTGCACGAGATACAGTTTACCGCCATGAAAAACGAGCTGAGCCTGTGGTACCAGGGCGGCGCCTTTGATTTGCTGCAGGGCGTTATCCTGATTAACAAGTACCAGTACCCCGACCTGGATGAGCAGAAAGTAATTAACCAGATAGAGGCCATCAAACGCGACATCTGGCTGCAGATGAGCAACGAAAGCAGCCCGGCAGAGCAGATAAAGCTGATTAACCATGTACTGTATAACATTTACGGTTTCAGCGGCAATACGGCCCACCACCAGGACCCGCAGAACAGCTATATTAACCAGGTGCTGGAAAGCAAAAAGGGCAATCAAATATTGTTAGCCGTTATTTACTCCGTAATTGCCCAAAGGCTGGATATACCGGTTTACGGGGTAAACCTGCCGCAGCATTTCATTTTGGCCTATGTAGATGAAAGCGGAACCTATGAGCAGTACGGCGATAACGGCGTGCTGTTTTATATTAATGCCTTCAACAAGGGCTTCATTTTTGGCCGGCGCGATGTGGATACGTTTTTGAAGCAGCTAAAACTGAAGCACGACCCGCAGTTTTACAATCCCTGCTCCAATGCCGATATTGTGCGCCGGATACTGCGCAACCTCATCAGCGCCTATGAGCAGTTAGGCTCGGTGGATAAGGTGGCTGAACTGAACGAGCTGCTGGCCCTGGTAAGTTAAGCGGGTGTTCACGTTCACGGAAGTGTGAACACCCGTGAACGTTCATGAACGTTCATGAACACTGACAGGATATTGGCAGCATCTATTCTCGCGCGCGTTTACTCCCTCACTGGTTTAAGTCTTCCCGCAGGGGCGACTTAAACCTACCCATAGAACCAAGGACTCCCGTCCGCCGCTAACCGCGCCGGCTCAACCCGAAAAATACTACCGCAGCAGTTCAACCGGCAGCAAGCCTTTCTCTATATCGCTGCTGTAATCTATAGCGCTGCTGTACTTGTAATGCTGCGGCTCCCATACCCAGCCTGCCTTTACCGGGTTGTGGTGCAGGTAATGCAGCCGCTGCTCCATCATCTCCTTAGTGCTAAGCTCAATGGGGTGGTTATCCTGCTGCCAAAGCTGGTAATTGGTATTATTCGGGTTTTGCTGACCTGCACGTTTAAACAGCCATAACATCCAAGCTTTGCGACTCTCCTGCAGGTTGTCTTCCAGGGCTTTAATCAGTTGCCGACTGGTGAATTTCTTTAAGTCGCGCATTATACCTGATAGCTCTGCTCCTGCCTCAGCCGAGGCGATAAGATGTACATGGTTGCTCATGATGACCCAGGCATGCAGCCGCAGCCTTTTGTGGCCGATGCAGTAGCACAGGCTTTCTACCACGATGTTTTTGTAAACCTCCCTCGAAAACAGGTCGATCCAGTTTACAGTAGCAAAGGTAATAAAATGCGGGCGCTCCGGGTCGCCAAAGTGATAACGGGTGGGCATGTGCTGTTTTAAATTTTGTGCTGATGGGTTGAGTGAGTGCTTTAACGGCGGACGGGAGTCCTTATTTCTATTCTTTGATTTAAATTGCCCCTGCGGGAAGACTTAAACCAGTGATCGAGCATCAGGCCCTGCAAGCGGCTTACCTATATAGTGAAGAAGATTTCTCACTATCGTTCGAAATGACAGAGCAGATTTAACAAGATTATTTAACCATCTCCAAACAGATTCTTCGCTGACGCTCAGCATGACAGGCTTTTTTGAAAATAGCAAAGCCCTGTTTAAAGAGCTTCTACTTCTTCAGCCACCCGTTACCTTCCAGCCAGTGGGCGCAGCGGTCAAACCACTGGTCGGCGGTAGTTTTGTTGTGCAGGCCAAAGCCGTGGCCGCCCTTTTCGTAAATATGCAGTTCGCCCTTTACGCCTGCCTTTACCATAGCCTCGTAAAAAAGCAGGCTGTTCTGTACAGGCACCACATTATCGTCCTCGGCATGTACTAAAAAGGCAGGCGGAGCAGCAGCCGTTACCTGCTTTTCGCCCGAATACTGGTCGGCCAGCGTTTGCGGGGCATCTTTGCCCAGCAGATTATCCTTTGAGCCCTGGTGCGCCATTTCGCCAAAGCTGATGACCGGATAAATCAGCATCATGAAATCAGGGCGCAGGCTGATATGGGCGGGGTTGTCAATAACGGCCTGGTTAAAATGAGTACCTGCGGTAGAAGCCAGATGGCCGCCTGCCGAAAAGCCGATGATGCCCACCCTTGCCGGGTCAATACCCCAGGCCGCGGCCCGCTCGCGCACCAGCTGGATGGCCCGCTGCGCATCCTGTAAAGGCCCGATGGTTTTATTAACCATAATTTCATCGCTGGGCAGGCGGTATTTCAACACAAAGGCGGTAACGCCAATGCTGTTAAACTTTTCGGCTGTTTCACGGCCTTCATGCACTACGGCCAGCCCTGAATAGCCCCCGCCCGGGCAAATAATAACTGCCGCCCCGTTAACCTTGCCCTTTTCGGGAAAGTAAGGCTGCAACGTAGGGCTAGTTACAAAGCCGATAAAGTTGGGCTGTGTTTGCCGCTCCGTATAACCGGCCGGTGCCGGCTTGCTGTTGGGTATGCCTTTAGGGTAAAGCGG
>CAXTCH010000291.1:0-5007 GCA_964241945.1 uncultured Mucilaginibacter sp. | reverse complement strand
ATTGATGACCGTATATGCATTGTCATCTACCAGGGATACATTGCGCAACAGGTAGCTGCAAAGGTTTTTGTAGATAGCATCGGCTTCAATAATATCTAATGCCGAAACCAAATTTTGCACCTGTTCAGGTGCAGAAGCGCTGGTTTGATTATCATAATGGCTTAATATGAAAAACTGCGCCCGTCCGCGTGCCGATTGGCTCAGCAGGTTGATGGCTTCAATGGCATCATCGTAAGTGTTTACCACAAAGTAATTCATCACCGGCTCCAGGTAGTTCTCAATAGCTACCCGGCAATCCTCGGGGCAAAAAATAATATCACTTAGCAGGGGAGCTTTCTTCACCCATTGCGCATTCTTTTTCAGAAAGCGGATGGATTCCGGAAAACCTTCCAGGCTATCCACTAAACTCTTGGTCAGGTTATACTCATTTTGCTTGGCGTCCAGCTGGCGGCTTTGCTGGTTGAGCAGTTCCTTCTCTTCGGCGATGGCATGCTCGGTTTCTTTGATGCGTTCCTGTAAGCGAGCCTCATGGTCAACTGCGGCCTGGTGTTGCTGTTCGGTAGTTTCTAAGCGGTATTGCAATTCTGCCACAGCCTGGTTAAAATAGCTCAACTCCATCTCTTTGCCGGTAACATCTTCCATATTTCGGCGGCTTTCCTGTTCCAGCGCCTGCTCCTGGATGTGAAGAATATCGAGATCTTTTTCCGCTTTATAAATTTGGTTTTGCAGCCGGTTGTTAATGCCGGTCAGTTCCTGCAATTCGTTGCGAGCATCGTTTTGGTCAGCACGCAGTTCATCCACGGCCTCTTTCAAATCGGCCACTTGGCTTTGCAGGCTATGCAGGCTGTCTTCATCGCGCACCTTGTCTTCCGAAAGGCGCTTGATGGTATAAGTAACATGGTTGAGTTGGTTTTTATCGTTCTCCAAGTCGGCTGTTAAGCGGGCCTGTTTATCTTGTTGAAACTTGAGTTGCTCATCCTTTAGCTTTCGCTCGCTTTCGTAGCTGCGTATTTTGGCAATAAATTCATTGGTGGTTTTTTGCTGTACCGAAAGATTTCTTTCCTGGGTCAGGCTGTCCAGCTTTTGCTGCTGTACGCTCGCCTCTAAAGTACCAACCTCGGTGATAATCGCCAGTTTGACATCCCGCTGCTGCTGTTCCTGTTCTTCAATTACGCCCAACGATTGCCCGAAGGCGGCAATACGTACGGAAGCTAAGGCAATGCTGAGTTCCTTGTACTGATCCTTCAGCCGGTAATAGCGTTCGGCTTTTTTGGCCTGGTTTTCTAAAGTTTTGAGGTTTTTCTCAATCTCGAACAACAAATCTTGCACACGCTCTAAATCAGCTTCAGTTTCCTTCAGCTTGGCAAAGGTTTGCTTTTTGCGGAGTTTATATTTGGAAATACCTGACGCTTCCTCAAACAGATTACGCCGCGAACCTTCACGATTAGTGATGATTTCCTCAATCATTTTCAGTTCAATGATGGCATATGAATCGGAGCCTACACCGGTATCCAGAAACAAATCGGTAATATCCTTCAGACGGCATTGCACGTCGTTCAGGCGGTATTCGCTTTCACCGCTGCGGTACAGCTTGCGGGTAAGCGTTACTTGCGAGTACTCGGTGGGCAGAATGTTCTTGGTGTTGTTAAAGGTAAGCGATACCTCGGCCAGGTTGGCCGGCTTGCGGTTTTTGGTGCCGTTGAAAATGATATTTTCCATCTTCTCCGAGCGCAGCATCCGGGTGCTTTGTTCCCCCAATACCCAGCGAATAGAATCCACCACGTTTGACTTACCACAACCATTGGGGCCTACCACCGCGGTTACCCCCTCGTCAAAATTAATGGTTATTTTATCGCCAAAACTTTTAAAGCCTTTAATCTCTAACCGTGTCAGCTGCATGTACCGTACCTTCTCTCAATAGTTTAACCCCAAAGTAACTAAAAATATTGGTATTTTGGAAATGGTTAATTAAATGATGAAATGGGGTAGCCAAAAGAAATAACGGCACAGGGAACGGGTTAAGTTAAAGTAGTTAATAGGAATGGTGAGTAGAAGCTTTTTGCGTAATAAAGGTAAAGAATGGTATAATTAGGTATACTTAATATGGAAAGATAGTAAAAAGCTCTTTTTTGAATTTTGATTCTGTAAGGGGGCGTTGCCTTTGGCCCGGGCTTTTCGCTGCTATCCCTAACGCAGGCAGTGCTTTTATAATACTTACTCTATTTGCCAAGGCGGGTGAGGCTGGCAAAAATCGCCCGGGCCATGCGAGGACCTTGTGGGCAGAAGGATTATTTTTGCCTTGACTTTTTGGTTGCTTTTGTGTCAAGACATAAGTAACAAACTATTTATAAAGCATTTGCTTTCCTAATACTCATTAAAGCAATAGGATAAAATGTCAAAGATGAAATACTTAAGCATTTTAATTTTGACATCAACTTAAATATAAATTTCGCCTTTCAAATACGTCACTGCGTTCCCGCTCATTAACACCCGATCACCTTTAGCTTCACACCAAAGCTCGCCTTTACGTGCCGAGAGCTGGTAAGCATGTAACTGATTTTTCCCCAGTTTTTCGGCCCAGTACGGAATCAGGTTGCAATGTGCCGAACCGGTAACCGGGTCTTCGGGTACACTGGCGGCAGGGGCAAAAAAGCGGGATACGAAATCTGCCTCGTTGCCGGGTGCGGTTACAATCACTCCGATGGCATCAATTTTTGAAAGAAAAGCATGGTCAGGAATAATGTTGACAATATCTTCTTCCTTTTCATACACCAAAAAATAATCACGTGAGCGCAGCATGTGCAGCGGTTGTTTTCCGCCCAGCGCCTCAACCAAGCCCGAAGGAATCTCGCAGGCATAAGGTGGCCGGGCCGGAAAGTTGAGCGTGTACTTGTCACCGTCACGGCTTACCATCAGGGTGCCGGCTTGCTGGGTAGTAAAATGGATAGTGTCTTGCTGATAACCGAGTTCAGTAAAAATGATATGAGAGGCAGCCAATGTGGCATGACCGCAAAGGTCTATCTCCAGTTCAGGCGTAAACCAACGCAAATGAAAATCTTCATCCGTTTTTACAAAAAAAGCAGTTTCGGCCAGATTATTCTCGAGCGCAATCTTTTGCATAGTTTCATCCGGAAGCCACTCGGTTAGCGGACAAACTGCCGCCGGGTTGCCGCCAAAAAGCTGGTTGGTGAAGGCATCGGCCTGGTAGATAGGTAATGTCATATCAGTAAGTTTAACGCCTGCTAAGATAACCGTAAGTTATGAGTTCATCTGCATGATGGATCGGTTTTGTGCTGCCGTTTTGAATCAAAATTAAGCGATCGGCTACATCCAGCACGTTCTCATACTGATGGTCGGTAACGATGATACCTTTATATGGCGCACGCTGTTTAATCAGCGTTTTTAAGTCTTCGGCTTGTAGGGGTGAGATATGCGTAAACGGTTCGTCGAGCAGAATAAAGGGAGCAGGGTGATAGAGTATCATTAAAATTTCTAGCTGTCGCAATTCACCGCCTGAAACCTGTTTAACGGTTTTATTATAGTTATTTTGATAAACCAGATAATTGCTGAATTCATTCCATTCGGCTGGCGGAATCATTAATCGGGCCAGGTCTCTTATACTGCTGTAAGTCGGCAGATAATTGTGCTGAGGCAGATAAGCAATTTGCTGCTGCCGGTAACCCTGTTTTAAGTGCTGGCCATCTATGCTCACATATTTATAATTAGGTGAAAGCGAACCGAAGATAATCTTTAACAAGCTGGACTTGCCGCATCCATTGCGGCCCAATATACCGATTACTTCGCCGGTTTGGCAGCGTAATGATACATCCTGCAATATTTTGCGGTTGTTGTAACTCAGCAATATGCTATCGACCTGTAGTGTGGGCATAAGGAATGTAGCAAAAGGTAAGTAGCAGAAACAAAGCAAAGTCAAAAGTATAAACACATAGATACAACCTCTTCACTGTGTAACCGGCATTGCGGTAAAACTCAAAATATCTGGAAGTTGATAGATACTGATACCCCGTACCAATAGCGTAGCCCAAAATTTTAGTTATAATTGCCAAGGGTAAGGCAATCCAACCGGCTTTCATAAGTGAAAGTATGGCACACCAAGTAAGCAGCGCATTAAGCCCCAGCAAAGGTTTGTAAAACTGCCATAACAAAAGGCCGAATTTTGCCATATTTTGCCATATGTGGAAATGGTGAGCAAGGTTGATGCTTACATAACTATAAAAGGTGGCTTATAGTATAAAGTAATGTAATTTGAATTTATTGCTTAAAATTAAAAGTGTCATGCTGACGTTGTTTCAACATCGCCTCTGGATAAAATTAAGATAGCTGAACTAAAACTCAGCAAATGAGGTACTATTTTTATACAATTTGCAATGACATGAGGGAACATTATTACAAATCCAAAATATAACATTCGAATTTCTAAATCTCAAAATCTTATTTAAACAAATCGTACTGCTGGCTGGTGTTTTCTGCGCTTTCTACCCGTACCTTGTTCACCAGTATATGTGCCTGCCGGGTAGGCTCGGGGATGCGATAGCCTTTGAGGCTATGCTTAATAATGTCCACACTTTGCTCCAGCGTAATGAGGTGGCCGGGAGAGATAAAGATCGGGTTGCAGTTCTTTTTGCTGCGTAGTGCGGTGCCAATGATTTCCTGACGATCGTACATCGGGCTTTTGGAGCCGGCTTCATTGGCCGGATCTTCGTAGCGGCCAAACAGGCGGCTCTTAGCACTGCCAATGGTAGGGGTGTTGGTAATTACGCCGAAGTGTGAGGCAATACCCATGCGGCGACGGTGGGCAATACCTTGTCCGTCTAAAACCAGCACATCAGGTTTGGTTTTCAACTTGTCCCAGGCTTCGAGCAGCGCCGGAACCTCGCGAAAAGCCAACAGACCGGATATGTAAGGAAACGCGGTGCGACTGATAGCGGTACTATGCCCGATAATTTCCATGGTGGGATATTTAAGGAGAATAATACCGGCATATAC
>CAXTCH010000290.1:3001-5009 GCA_964241945.1 uncultured Mucilaginibacter sp. | reverse complement strand
TTACCTGTATATCAACCCCAATACCCCGGCTACTAATGATGATTTAAAGACACTGCATAATACCCTAATGTATGAATGGAGCGCCGCTCAAAGCAATTTACTGTTAATTACCGGCCATACCCATCAGCCGGTTTTTGCTTCGGTTACGCATATTGAAAGGTTATACCAGTTGCTCGACCGGGCAAAGGCAGCCAATAATGTAATGCTGATGCGCTCTTTGCAGCAGCAGATTACCCGCTTGCATCTGAAAGGGGAGGTAAGCCTGGATTTTAAGGGCTATAAGGACACTTACTTCAACAGCGGCTGCTGCTGTTTTGATGATGGCGACATTACCGGCATTGAAATTACCGACGGCCAGATCCGATTAATTAAATGGAAGTATGATACCCAAAAGCAACCCCAGCGCTTTGTGCTGGAAGAAAGTGCACTTAAAGATTTAAAGCTTTCGTAAAATGGTGTCTTGCTTACCCATCCAGTAAAAACACAAACAGCTCTTTGGGGCCGTGGGCGCCCAATACCAGCGTTTTTTCAATATCTGCAGTACGGCTGGGGCCGGTTACTGTGGTAATCATGGACGGGATGCGGTTGGCATAGCGTTCTTTAATAATTTTAAAAGCATCTTTCAAATCAGGCACCAGCTGCGAAGTATAGCCCAGCACAATATGCACGGGCGGGTAGATACTTAAACGGCGGCCCGCAGTGTGGGCGTTGGAAAGCATGACGCTGCCATTGCGGGCAATAAGCGCCTCACACAACGTAAACCCTACTTCCGAGTGGTCAAAGTCTTTATCGGTTGAATAAAAGGGGTAACCATATTTATCCATCAGTTCCTGCAAAGCCGGCTCCCAGCAGTATATTTTATGCCATTTGCGCTCCTCGGCCAGGTTAATCAAGCTTTCAATAAACTGTATTTCATCCTCGCAAAACATAAACTGACCGCCTGCGCCTACAAATTCTTCAGCAAACTGCACTTCTAATATATCCTCGGCCGGCGGGTACAGGGGCTGATCCTCCATATTAGGGTAGGGATTGTCCCGCTTTTCCAGCAGTGCCTTTCTGATTTTTTTCAGCAGTTTTTCTTTTGAAGTAGTGATATTGCGCATAGCAAAAATAAAAGCCACTACTAAGGTAGTGGCTTTTATGATTATATTAAAAAATTAAACCAAGATTATTCACCATCCATACGGCTGGTTTCAGGATTGGTTACTGATTCAGGAATAGCGTTATTATCAGTTTCCGGATTCATGGCCGCTTCACCATTTACAAATTTGTCGTAAGTGGTACGTTCTTCAAACGGACGCTTACCCAATATCTCTTCCAGATCACTCTGGAATAACACTTCTTTCTCCAACAGCTTGTTGGCAATGTTTTCCAAACCTTCACGCTTCTCGTTAAGCAGATCTTTGGTACGCTGGTAAACACGATCTACCATGTTGCGCACCTCCTCATCAATCAGCTCAGCGGTGGTATCAGAATAAGGTTTGTTGAACTGATATTCGCCCTGCGGGTCATAGAATGACACGTTACCTACTTTACCATTCATGCCATAAATTTTCACCATAGCATAAGAAAGTTTGGTAATGCGTTCTAAATCGCTGAGCGCACCGGTTGATATCTTGTTAAACACAATATCTTCAGCCACACGGCCACCCATAGATACCACCATCTCGTCCATCAACTGTTCAGTAGTGTGCAAAAACTGCTCTTTCGGTAAGTATTGCGCATAACCTAAAGCGGCAACACCACGGGGTACAATAGATACCTTTACCAGCGGGTCGGCATGTTCCAGGAACCAGCCGGCTATAGCGTGGCCAGCTTCGTGGTAAGCTACAATGCGTTTCTCTTCAGGGGAAATGATCTTGTTCCTTTTTTCCAAACCACCAATCACACGGTCAATGGCATCCTGAAAGTCCTGCATGTCAATTGACTGTTTGTCGCGACGGGCAGCAATCAGTGCCGCTTCGTTACAAACGTTGGCAATTTCAGCGCCGGCGAAACCAGGGGTTTG
>CAXTCH010000290.1:0-2901 GCA_964241945.1 uncultured Mucilaginibacter sp. | reverse complement strand
GGCGCTTTGTCTTTCGCTTGTTTAAATAAGTCACGTACACGTGAAGCACCTACGCCCACAAACATTTCCACAAAGTCGGAACCCGACAGGGAAAAGAAAGGCACCTGTGCCTCGCCGGCAACGGCTTTAGCTAACAGGGTTTTACCGGTACCCGGCGACCCTACCAATAAAGCGCCCTTTGGAATTTTGCCACCCAGGTTAGTATATTTTTTGGGATTACGCAGAAAATCCACGATCTCCATTACTTCCTGCTTGGCTTCTTCCAAACCCGCTACATCATTAAAGGTAACGCTGA
The DNA here is from genome assembly GCA_964241945.1 of uncultured Mucilaginibacter sp. Classification (GTDB taxonomy): domain Bacteria; phylum Bacteroidota; class Bacteroidia; order Sphingobacteriales; family Sphingobacteriaceae; genus Mucilaginibacter. The sequence goes on along the minus strand of CAXTCH010000290.1, from coordinate 2,606 downwards.
TTTGCGCTTCTTTATCAAACAGAGTGGCTTTTGATTTGCCGATGTTAAATATCTGCCCACCAGGACCACCACCTGCACCGCCTGACATGCGGCGCATAATGAACAGCCATAACGCGGCAAACAACACCAGCAGAATAATACCCTGCACCAACCAGTTGGAAAGCAGGCTTTCGCGCTGCTGTGCATACTGTATAGGCACTTTCTCCGCATCAGGAGTATCTTTTTGCGCATTGCCCAAGGCCTGATTCAGGCTGTCGTATGAAGCATGCGTAAAATAATACTGCGGTCCGCCCGAAGAAATATTTAATGAACGCTGGTTTTTCAGCTCAGCATACTGCGGCTTGGTGCTCAGGCTTTCTTTTTTGATATAAACTTCGGCAATTACGCGGTCGCCATCTTTATAAGCTACCAGATGGTCTACATCGTGGTTTTTCAGCATGTCATTTTCAAATTGCTGAAAGCTGATTTCCTGCCCGCCGCTGCCATTGAGAATATATGGTACTACCAGCAAAGCCAGTATCACAATAGCATATATCCACATGAAATTAAAGCGCGGTGGTCTTGGCATGTTTTTTTTATTAGGAGCTCTCCTGATAAATCTGGGCTTCTCCGGTTTATCTTCTCTCATTACTTAGTATCTCAAACGTATAATTTAAAAATAATTGTGTTGCTTATTGTGGCTGAGCAACTTAGGCGCTTTTAAAGTATTGTATTTCGGCATCGCCCCATAAATCTTCAACCCCGTAAAATTCGCGTTTATCAGTTTTGAAAACGTGCACTATCACATCTACATAATCCAGCAGTATCCATTCACCGTGCTGCAGGCCTTCCTTGCGCCAGGGTTCCTGCTTTATGGCTTTGTAAATCTCCTCTTCAACGCTGTTGGCAATTGCCTTTACCTGTGTGGTGGAGTCAGCATGGCAGACGATGAAATAATCGGCTACGGAGCTGTTTATATTACGAAGATCGAGCCTTACAATATCATTACCTTTTTTTTCCTGAATACCGTGTACGGCCAACTCAGAAATTACGGCAGATTCATTTAACACTTTGTTTTTTACCATCAAAAAGAATTAGTTTTGAACGATTTTGGTCTAAATTATATTATACTTTGCAAAATAACATATTTTCAGGACTATTTGTTGGGCAAAATTTAGTCACCCTAAAAGAAGTTGACTCAACGAACACGTTCCTTAAAAATATATTGTCAAATTCCAAGCCAGTACCCGAAGGAACGGTCATAATGGCAGAAAGCCAGTATGCCGGCCGCGGGCAGCAGCAAAACCGCTGGAACAGCGAGCCCGGCAAAAACCTTACCTTCAGCCTGCTGCTCAATCCGGTTTTTTTATCACCCCTCAGCCAGTTTTCCCTCAATCAGGTCATCAGCCTTGGCGTAGCCCAGGCTTTACAACAACTGCTGGGCGACAAGGTAAAAATAAAATGGCCTAATGATATCTATTATAACGATAAAAAGTTGGGTGGTATTTTAATTGAAACCGTTTTGCAGGGAAGCACCATAAAACATGCCATTGCAGGCGTGGGCTTAAACATCAACCAGGAGACTTTTCCGGATTGGGTGCCTAATCCGGTATCGGTTAGGCAAATCTTACATAAAGATTATGATTTGCGCCTATTATTATCAGACCTTTGCAACCGTATAGAAGGCTGGTACCTGCAGTTACGGGCCTCACATTTTGAACGGATACAGAACACTTATTTATCAATGCTGTTCGGATACGGACAGCCCCGGCAATATAAAGCTGGTGGAGCCGTTTTTGGCGGTGTTATTACCGGCGTAAGTGAAACAGGCCGTTTGCAGATACAGCAGGAAGGTAACCTGCACGAGTATAATTTTAAGGAAATTGAGTTTTTACATCCATAACTTATTTATATGAGAAGATTGTTTTTGGCGCTGAACCTGATGATTTTTACCGCTTCGGCATTTGCACAAATTGAAGCCCCGGTGAAGTGGGCCTATGCCGCCAAGCGCGTAAGTCCGACCGAAGCGGTGGTATTAATCAAGGCCAGTATCGACAATGGCTGGCACATTTATTCGCAGCATGTAAAGGATGGCGGTCCGGTAGCTACCGAGTTTAAGTTCAAATCATCGCCGGCGTATACTTTGGAGGGTAAGCCTGCCGAAGGCAAACCGGTAACCAAATATGAAGAAGTATTTAAAATGAATGTAAGCTATTTTGAAAACAGCGTAGTATTTCAGCAACGCGTTAAACTGAAATCGCCGGGTGCAACTACGGTTAAGGGTACGCTTACTTACATGACCTGTAATGATCACAAATGCCTGCCGCCCGATGATGTGGAATTTAGCGTACCGGTAGCAGCCAAATAAATTATAGCCCTCATTTGATGATACTCAATTATCGTATTTTAGTAAGATGCCTGCTGTTGCTGAGCATCTTTTTCTTTATAGTAACGGCGGGGTCTGCCGCTCAGGCACAGCAAGGTAAAGCATCCGACACTGTATCAACCGCTGGTGTTGATTTTACACCCATCACTACCGCGCGCGACAGTATGGCTGCTAAGGTAAAAGCTGCCAAACAAGCGCCAGTAACCCAAACGGCCATTGCCAATGCAGTACCGCCGGCAGC
>CAXTCH010000289.1:0-5029 GCA_964241945.1 uncultured Mucilaginibacter sp. | reverse complement strand
CGTATGCCGCTGTGAATATCGGCATACTGCTTATCCTGCCCGCGGTCCATATGGGTAAAGTTTTTTACCGAGCTTACCAGCTCCGAAATGCGTTTGGCCGATTCCTGAATATCCTTAGCCAGCCGCTCGCCTACCATGCTTGCCGTCAGCCATTTAATTACTGCCTGCAGGTGCTGCGCCGGGATGTGCTGCTTTAAATCCTCCAATACGTTGGGGTTAAGCTGATTTTCAACAAAAATTTCTGCCGTTTCGCAGCTGCCGGGCAAGCCGTTATCGTCCAGCCAGTCGTTCAGGTCATCTTCAGCGGCCGAGCGTTCCAGTAAGCTCAATTGTGTAGGGGCAGAGGATTGCAGCACCGCAAAAAGTTTTTCATTAATCAGTTCCGCCTCGGCGGGAGCAATGTGGATACCGGCTATTTCGGTAAACTTCTGCGGCTCCAGCTGCAGGTGTTTTAACAAGGTGGTCGAATCGCGCACAATGGCCGCCGCAGGGTTGTTCAGCTCATGGGCCAGGCCGGCCGACAACTTCCCTAAAGCCATCATCTTTTCATTTTGCTGCTGCAGGGCCGTAAACTCGCGTACGCGGGTGGTCATTACATGCACCAGCGCCTGCGTGAGTTCAAAGTGCTGGCGGATAAGCTCGGGCATCAGCGATTTTTCAAAGCGAAGTATCTGTGCTTCTTCCAGCGCGATGATGGTGCCGGTGGTAGTTGTGGCTCTCGAAAAAGGCAGATAACCGGTAATATCGCCGGGCGAAAAGACAGCGATTTCGCGCGCCTGGTTTTGCTGCACCATATACATCCGGAACCGGCCTTTATTGATAATGAACATGGCCTCAATCGACTGGCCTACCTCGGCCAGGTAATCGCCTTCATGTAAAACGGGTTGGGTAGAGTGCTGCAGCAGCCAGTCTAACTGTTCCAAAGGCACTTCTTTTAAGGCCTCAACCGACTGCAGCCACTGTGAAGTAATTTCTTGTGCCATATAAATCAGGATTGCGCAATTTTTTCCTGTCGGCCTGATGCCAGGCTACGGTAAATGGCATCTACCACGCGCATATCTTTCAACCCTTCCTCGCCGGGCACGCGGGTAGGGCGGCCGGTGGTTACACATTGTGCAAAATCATCCATTTGCGCCGCCTGCTGTATAATTTGGGGATAAGGCATCACCCCTTTTGAGGTTTTACCCGAGATACCATCATAACCATAAGCCGGATTCAACTCAAACCAGCCATGTTCGGCCTTAGCTTTCAGAGAACTCCAGTTGTTGTTATAGCTCGATTTGCCCTGCGTTTTAAAACCGCCCGGAAACTCCAGTTCCCAAAATACGGTTTCATCCACCTCCTTAAACAGTTCGGGCCGGGTCTTCTCCTGCGTTGCCTTTACCGCAATGGGCTCCTGCCCCAGGGTATAACGTGCCCCCTGGATGGAATAAATACCCATATCCATTAATCCGCCGCCACCCGCCAGCGCTTTCTTTAAGCGCCAGGCGTTGGGGTCGCCATTGTAATAAAAACCATTGAAGTTTTCAAGGTGGGTAACTTTGCCGAATACTTTCTTCTGCCCCAAACGCATTACTTCCATGGTATGCGGCTCAAAGTGCAGCCGGTAACCGATAGAAAGCATCCGGTTGGCCGCTTTGCAGGCGGCAATCATTTCCTCACAATCGGCAGCGTTCAAGGCCATCGGCTTTTCACAGATGACATGCTTACCGGCTTTAGCTGCGCGGATGGTATATTCTTTATGCAGAAATACCGGCAGCACTATATAGACGATATCGATATCCGGGTTGCTGGTAATCTGGTCAAAATTCTGGTAATTGTAAATACTTGCCTGCGGAATATTGTACTGCTTTGACCATGCTTCGGCTTTGGCCGGCGTACCCGTCACTATTCCGGCCAGGTAACAATGTTCGGTATGCTGCAAGGCCGGGGCCAGCTGTCCGCTGCTGTAACCGCCCAAACCTACCAAAGCGATGCCCAGTTTTTTACCGGCCCTGGGCGAACAGGCGGCCAGGGCCGATAAACTCGGCGCCAGGGCAAGTGCACCGGCGCCTAATAACCCGGTTTGTAAAAAATTACGCCTCGAAATTTTTGAATAGGTTTTCATGAAATAAGGGATTTGGTCAGCCCGGTGTGAATTTACTTAATCCTGCCCGTAACAGTAACCGATTTGTTAACTCTAACCGTTATATTAAAACAAAACTCAATGTTATCAACAGTTAGCCTAATTATCTGTTTGATAGCCAGGGGAGTTTTTGACTTTTGAACTTTAATTTTTGACTTAACTAAGTGGATACTATTTTAAATATAAGCCAGCTCGGTAAAACTTACCAAAGCGCAGGCCGCACCTTAACCGTATTGGAGGACATTAACTTTTCCATCATCGCAGGCTCTACCAATGCCATTGTAGGACCGTCGGGCAGCGGCAAAACTACATTACTGGGCTTGTGTGCCGGTCTCGACCGTTCCAGCACCGGCAAGGTAGAACTGAATCACATCAACCTCGGCAATTTAAGCGAAGACAAGCGCGCCCAGGTGCGCAACCAGTATATAGGTTTTATTTTCCAAAACTTTCAGTTGCTGCCTACGCTTACCGCGCTGGAAAACGTGATGGTGCCGCTGGAACTGCGCGGCGAACGGAATATCAAAACCCGCGCGCTGGATTTACTGGATAAGGTAGGACTGGCCAGTCGCGGGCATCATTACCCTTCGCAGTTATCAGGCGGCGAGCAGCAGCGGGTATCACTGGCCCGGGCGTTTTCCAATCAGCCTAAAATTTTGTTTGCCGATGAGCCAACCGGCAATTTGGATGCAGAGACCAGCGAAAAAGTGATCAAGCTGATGTTTGATTTAAACAAAGATGCCGGCACTACCCTGATTGTGGTAACCCACGATTTGGATTTAGCCGCCAAAACGCAGCGCATCCTTAAAATTAAAGGCGGCAAATTGATTGCCGATGATCTTACCCAAGCCTAATCTTCCGGTTGTTTTATGGAAAATCTTGAAAAACCCTATAAACGAAGCTTAGGCTGGCTGCTGAACATGGCCTGGCGCGATAGCCGCAAAAACCGCTCACGCCTGTTGCTTTTTATTTCGTCTATTGTATTTGGCATTGCGGCGCTGGTAGGCATTTATTCCTTCAGCTATAACCTGCAAAAGGATATCAACGAGCAGGCCGGTTTGCTGGTGGGCGCTGATTTGGTGATATCCGGCAACAAACCGGTGAGCAAAAACCTACAGCCCCTGCTGGACAGCCTGGGCCAGGAGCGCTCGCAGGAGAAGAATTTTGCCTCAATGGTGCTCTTTCCTAAAAAAGGCAATACCCGGCTGGTGCAAATCCGCGCCTTGCAGGGCGGCTTCCCTTATTACGGCAGCATTGAAACCACACCGGCACGGGCCGGGCAAACTTTCCGCAACGGCAAATATGCGCTGGTTGACCAAACGCTGATGAAGCAGTTTAATGTGCATGTAAATGATTCGGTAAAAGTTGGCAAAATTACCTTTTTGGTCGCCGGGGCATTAGACCAGGCGCCGGGACAAAGCGGCATTGCCGCAGGGGTAGCGCCTGTAGTTTATATTCCGTTGCAATACCTGTCGCAAACCGGTTTGGTAGACAAAGGCAGCCGCATTTCTACCAACTTTTACTTTAAGTTTGACAGTAAAACCAATGTAGACAAGCTGGCCGAATCTATTGATAACCGGCTGGACCAGGAAGGGCTGCATTATGAAACTATTGCCACCCGCAAAGAGAATACCGGCCGCTCCTTTGGCGATCTGGCCCGGTTCCTGTCGCTGGTGGGGTTTATTGCCTTGCTGCTGGGCTGCGTAGGTGTAGCCAGCGCCACCAATATTTACATCCGCGAAAAGATACCTTCCATCGCTATTATGCGCTGCTTGGGAGTAAAGGCATCCGAGGCCTTTTTAATTTACCTGCTGCAAATTCTGGCTATCGGCTTTATTGGTTCGGTTATCGGCGCTACCTTGGGTACGGTGGTGCAGCAGTTACTGCCTATGGTATTAAAGGACTTTCTGCCCTTCACCATGTCGGTCAACATCTCGTGGCTGGCTTACGGACAAGGGGTTTTGCTGGGCATGATTATTTCCGTATTGTTTGCGCTGCTGCCCTTGCTGTCTATCCGCAATATATCACCGCTTAATACGCTGCGTATCTCCGATGAGCAGGCCAATACTGCACGCGACCCATTGCGCTGGCTGGTGTATGCGCTGGTGATGCTGTTTATTATCTCCTTCACCTATGTGCAACTAAAAAGCTGGCCGGCCAGCTTTGCGTTTGCGGCAGGATTACTGGTCGCCTTCGGCTTACTCTCGTTTGTGGCCTGGCTGCTGATGCGGGTAATGCGCTTACTGGTGAACAATTCGTGGAGTTACCTTATCCGGCAGGGCTTCGCCAATTTGTACCGGCCGAATAATCAAACCATCATTTTAATGGTATCTATCGGCTTGAGCACGGCATTTATTTGTATCTTAATCTTTATTCAGTCGATGCTTATCCGGCAGGTTTCGCTTTCGTCCAGCGGCAATCAGCCCAATACCATTTTGTTCGACATTCAGAAAACGCAAAGGGACGGCGTAGTAAAACTAACGCAGCAACAGCATTTGCCAGTAGTGCAGCAGGTACCTATCATTACCATGCACCTTACCCAGGTTAATAATATTACCGCCGCTACGCTGAAAAAAGACACCTCGCAAAAAGACTTGCGCCGTGCCTTTGCCTACGAGTACCGGGTAACCTACCGCAGTGAGCTGACTTCGACCGAAAAGATTGCAGATGGGAAATGGATAGGCAAAGCCGAATCAGCTACCAACGTTCCGGTATCATTAGATGAGCGCATGGCCCGCCGTATCCATGCCAAGGTAGGCGATCATCTGACGTTTAACGTGCAGGGAACGCCGATTACCGCCGTGGTGGCCAGTTTGCGGCAGGTAAACTGGAGCAAACTGCAAACCAATTTTCAGGTGGTATTCCCCACCGGGGTTTTGGAAGATGCGCCGCAGTTTTATGTACTGC
>CAXTCH010000288.1:0-5034 GCA_964241945.1 uncultured Mucilaginibacter sp. | reverse complement strand
ATTCGTGAGGTTCTGCACCGTTGTCCACGTTTTGAAACTGTTCGGTTAATACCAGTTTCATCACGAGATAGCCGCAGATGAATCCCCAGGTAATAAAAAACAACACGATACCCGCGCTTACGCCAATGGCCGTTTGCGTAGGCTCAGTACCTGTGCCCGATGATTGCACACCCTTCCCCATTACTTTGGCTACATGCAATACAAATTTCGGAATATCCTTTAGCTGCACTAAACCGGCGCCAATTAAAATTTTGGTCAGCCAGTCCGAAATTTGGGTAAGGTTGGTGTTTTCCTGAAACCGGGCCTTTATGGAGGCCGGCCCCACGGCAGGTATGGTACCGGCCGTTACTGTGCCATTGGTCGTAGTAGTAGTAGTAGTAGTCACTGTGTTGTTTTCTGAAATAATTTTTGGCACGCTGAAAATAAACCCGAGCAGGCCGCCCAAAACCAAATAGGCTACAGACCACAGCAGTAGTAAGCCGCTGCTTAAGTTATTGCTAATAGAAAACCACAGCACAAATGAAATCCCTAAAAGGGTACCAAGAACCAGCCAGAAGGAAGTCCAGAAATAACGTTCGTAATTGTTAGAGGCCATGATAAGAAAATTAAGGTTAAGTAAAATAAATTTACACTTAGTTATTTAATTTACAATAGATTACAAAATAAAAAACCTCCGGCCCGGGTAACGGACAGAAGGTAATTGTATAATAAATTAAAAACCGTTTAAGCTAACTTTCGATGATCGTGTTCTAAAAATAACACGCCGTCGCCTTCCACCAGGAAGCAGACCAAAGCCAACAGCACAAACACGGATAACCATAATTCGGTATAAGGCCTGAACAGGGTTTCGCGCAGGTTTACAAAAAACACGGCAATAATCAGCACCGGCAAATTCAGCAAGCTGAACAGGCGCGTATGCGTACCGATGGCAATGCAAAAACCGCCTATTAGGTGCAGTGCAATAATCAGGTGGGCAATCAGATTGATAGACACCGATGTGCCTATCTGATCATCAATGCCGGAATCAATTAAATAAGAGGTTAAAGAACTGAGATTGCCGATAAAGGATATACCCTTCCAAAAAAGAATAATCCCCAAAGCTAATCTGAAAAAATCGAGCCATTTAGGGTGATGATGATCGCCCCAATTTTGAATCTTGGTGAGCAACTTCATAACGTTTATAAATTGGTTATATGTAAAGTTACAAACTCCCATCTTAATTGTAATCAAATTTTTACAATTAATTTGATTACGAAACAGGTGATAACTTTACATATTCCCCTTTTCTAACTCAGGCTGCCCTTGCCGCTTACCGGCGCATTTTCTTCAATTATGTGCTGCTCCTTCAGTGCCTGCCAAAATTCAGCAGGAATTTGCACTTTCAATGATTCAACGTTTGTTGAACCTGTTCCGGCGTATGTGCACCCGGAATGACGGATACCGACACATCCGGAAACAAAGCAAACTGTAAAGAAGCGGTTCTTAAATCCACGTTATAGGTTTTGGCAACCGCCCGCAGCTTGTCACGCTTTTCCAGATATTCCGGCGGGATGGGCTTTTTTGGTTCATAGTTAAACCGCTCGCTGCCCGACAGGAAACCGGCATTAAAATTAGAGCCCATGACCAGCGACAGATTGCGCTTTTTTACTTCCGGAAATACATTATTCAATGCATAGGCATGGTCAATTAAAGAATATTGCGAAGCCAGCAGGAAAACATCTGGGTCAGAAACCTCCATGGTTTTCAGAATGGGTTCCGGTGTATTTACCCCCAGGCCCCAGGCTTTAATGATACCTTCTTCGCGCATGCGAATTAACTCGGGGAAAGCGCCTTTTTCTGCCACTGCAAAATGTTCCAGCCACTTGCCATTCAGCAATTTATTATCGGGCGACAAATCATGTACAAACACAATATCCAGGCTGTCAATACCCAGTCGCTGCAAACTGTCCTCAACGGAGCGCCGTACCCCGTTGGCCGAGTAATCAAATATTACATTGTTAGGCGAGTGCGCATTGGGGTAATATTCAGCTCCGTTGTTATTCTTACCGGCCTTCAGCAGCTTACCTACTTTTGAGGAGATAATAAAATCTTCGCGCTTTTGATTGTGCAGAAACATGCCGTACCGCCGCTCGGCCAGCCCTAAGCCATACCAGGGCGAAACATCGTAATACCTTACCCCGGCGGCCCAAGCCGCCTGCAGGGTAGCGTGTGCATCTTCGTCCGACACATATTCAAACTCGTTGCCGATAGCTACCCCACCCAAACCGATTTCGGGCACCTGCTGCTGTATCCAGGTGGCTTTTATATTTTCATTATTTGCTGCTGTCATCACCATTCGTTTTTAGACCGAACAACGCAGTGCGGGCGTGGTTTACAAAAAATCGCAGATTTTTTCCCGCCAACCGTTTGCAGGTTCGGCATACATCGGCTTACCTTTAGCGTCTTACCCGCCCAACTCTTTTATGACGATCAAATTGCTGCTGTGCCTGCTATTCAGCTTGACTTTCGAGATTGAAGCCGGCCATGCACAAACCGTTACGCTGGATTATTATTTTAACCACGAAGTGCATACCGATATGCCGGGTCATATTGTGCGTTTTCATTATTTGTGGGAAGATACGGCGGCTACGGGCTTTTCGATTTTAGGAAAATCGTTTGAAAAATACGGCGGACGTTTAAGTTCACTGGACTCAGCACCCACCCCAGGCAATCTGAAAAATTCCGGCATCTATATCATTGTCGACCCTGATTCGCGCAAGGAAAACCCGCAACCCAACTTTATAGAAGCGAAAGATGTACAGGTAATTGCCGGATGGGTACAGGCAGGCGGCATACTGGTGCTGATGGCTAATGACAGCGCCAATGCGGATCTGCCTCATCTTAACCGTTTAGCGGCACGTTTCGGAATGCACTTTAACGACGATTTAACCAATCATGTGTTAAATGATGCGCATTTTCAGGACGGCGCTATCGAAGTAACCGGCAATCCGGTATTTACCACCGCGCATAAAATATTTATAAAGGACGCTGCTTCAATTACCTTAGCCAAAATGCCTGTTGCTGTAGTGAAGAACCGGGATAATACAGTTGTGATGGCAGCTGTGAAATACGGCAAGGGTATGGTATTTGCTGTGGGCGACCCCTGGCTGTATAACGAATATACCAACGGCCGCCTGCCGGCTGACTTTGAAAACGACAAAGCGGCTGATGACTGGGCCCGATGGCTGCTGAGCCAGGCCAAACATTAACTGCTTTTAACGATTGAAGCCGTCGGAACCACGCGCGAACGACATTTTGCCCGAAAGCGGCCTTATACTTTCGACAGATACACGACGAACATTGCCATCAGGTAACTGAATCAGGCTGAAAGTGCGTTTAGCAATGGTAGTATCACGAAGGTAAATTACCGTATCATGATGAGTAGCAAAATTGCCACGGTAAGTGAACAGTACTTTATTTTGAGCGGCGCTGGCGTGACTGGCCGTCTGCATTTGCGCAAGCGGTTGCCTGGTTTGCGCAGACGTACGACCAACCAGTAGCGCAAACGGCAGAAGTAAAATAAATTTCATTTGTGTAAGGGAGAGCGTTTAGTTATTAAGTTTTGTTAGCGTTGTAAGCAAATATATGGCTGAATTACAACATTTACTTTTGCTTACTCTAAATAGTGCTGTGATTCAGCCATTATTTATCCACATTTTGAAACTATGTAGTAAAAACCATCGTATAAAGTCGCCGTTTCGCCAATTTATTATCCCGCTCACCTTTGTACAGCGCCCTGATGGCTCAACGGTGTGAAAACAAAGTCCTTCAAAACAATAATAATAAATCATCTGCGGTTAGCTGTACAATAAATATATTTGAACCGATTATGCTAACCATGCCTGCTTATGAAGTTCAAATACTTTGCTATTGCAGTCACCACTGGTTTACTGCGCATCTCCGTTACCCAGGCGCAGTTTAAAACCGATCCGCAACTGCTCCGAACCGTCAGACAAGATTTTAAAGATGGCGACCAGCAGTATAAGTTGATGATGCAAAAGCTGCCCGCCGGGCGCTTTCCCAAAACGTACCATGCAGCGGCAGATAGCCTGGAAACCAGTAACTCAGGCTGGTGGTGCAGCGGCTTTTATCCCGGCACTTTATTGCTGTTATACCAGCAAACGCACGACCAGGCGCTGCTTACCGAAGCCAACCGTATGCTCGGGCTGCTGGCTAAAGAGCAATACAATACAGGCACACACGATTTGGGCTTTATGATGTATTGCAGTTTTGGCAATGCGCTGCAAACTGCGCCGAAGCCGGCTTATAAAGATATTTTGATTAATAGCGCCAAATCGCTTTCCGCCCGGTTCGACCCTAAAGTAGGTGTTATCAAATCTTGGAATGCAGGAAAATCGGATTATCTGGTGATTATTGATAACATGATGAACCTGGAACTGCTGTTTTGGGCCACGCAGGTTACCGGTGATTCGAGCTATTACAAAATAGCAGTTACCCATGCCGATCATACGATGAAAAATCATTTCCGGCCCGACTTTAGTTCATACCACGTGGTAAACTACAACCCCGAAACCGGCGCTGTGCAACAGCGTCGTACCGCTCAGGGCTATGCCGATGAATCGGCCTGGGCGCGGGGGCAGGTTTGGGGCTTGTATGGCTACACCGTAATGTACCGTGAAACGCACGACAAAAAGTACTTAAACCAGGCCAATCACATCGCTGATTTCATTTTGAACCATCCGCACCTGCCGGCTGATTTAATACCTTACTGGGATTTTGATGCGCCCAATATTCCGGATGCCCTGCGCGATGCCTCGGCAGGAGCCATTATGGCCTCCGCCCTGCTGGAACTTTGCCGGTATACAGACCAGAGCAGCAGCAAACGTTATTTTAAAACAGCAGAGACTATTTTAAGAAACCTGTCCATGCCACCCTATAAAGCGCCCTTGGGCACCAACGGCGGCTTTATACTGCAGCACAGCGTTGGCCACCTGCCCCAGCACAGCGAGGTAGATGTACCGCTTACCTATGCCG
>CAXTCH010000287.1:0-5038 GCA_964241945.1 uncultured Mucilaginibacter sp. | reverse complement strand
TTTAGCATAGTCTCGAGTGTCCTGTTCACATTCTTGGCCAGTTTGCCAATATCATTCACCGAAGTTTTGAAAGTTTTATAAGCGGGATCATTTTCATCACCTTTTACAGATGAAAGCTCATTAAGCACTTTTAACACCGGGTCCAGTTCGCGCTTTTTGCGTTCCTGAGCTACCCGGCGGGCAATGGTCCACACATCTTTTTCAGCAAAAAAGTATTCTTTGCGCTCACCGGGACGGTGCTGTTTTTCAACCAGGCCCCACCCTATTAAATCGCGCAGGGTCATGTTGGCATTACCGCGCGAAATACTTAACTGCTCCATAATGTCTTCGGTAGTTAATGCGTCGGGCGATACCATCAGCAAAGCATGGACCTGTGCCATCGTGCGGTTAACACCCCACTCCGAACCCAGCTTACCCCAGGCTTCAATAAATTTTTGCTTTGCTTCCGGCAATTCCATCAGCTCAAAGGTAAAAAATTGTTTGAACTTTCAAAATATTTTGAAAGTTTATTTTAAAGAGTATAATGGAAGAGAGAATTGGTGTACTGTTGAATGAATTATTGCAGTTCATCGTCCGGCAGATGATCATCATCTTCAGGATCAGGTTCATGCAAATCATCGCCTACACGTACTTCATGTAAGTCGTTTTCATCTTCCATTTCGTTCTCGAACTCCTCGTCGTCAAAGTCTTCATCATCTTCAAAATCGGGGTCTTCACCTCCGGGCGAATAGGCGTTCCAGGTATTCACAATTAAGTATTGCTGAAGTTCAGCAGCTTCAAATGCGGTGAGAATCATAAGGTGGTGTGTTTAGCGGTTTGTTCTACTAAAGATACAGCTTTTTATCTGTAAATGTTTAGTTACACTGTATAAAAAGTGTGTTTTTTTAACCGCAAACGACATTTTTTTAAAGCAACAGGTATGTCTAAACAGCAGCAAAAAAAATTAACCTGCTTTTTACCATTGCAAGCTATTAGCTAACCATGGGTTAACTTTCATTTCATACTATTTACCGCAATGGCCGCACTGATTAAGCCCAAATGGGTTAATGCTTGCGGAAAATTGCCTACCTGTTCTCCCCGCTTGCTTAGCTGCTCGGAGAATAAGCGCAACGGGCTGCCATACCCTAAAATCTTGGCAAACACCTCATTGGCCTTATCTGTCTGCCCTGATTTGGCAAGGCACTCCGCATACCAGAATGAACACATGGTAAAGGTGCCTTCTTCGCCGCTCAGACCATCTAAATTGCTTTCACCGTCCAGATAGCGATAGATTAGCACATCAAGCTTTAGCTCGCGTTCAACGGTTTCCAGTGTGGTTAACCAGCGTTTGTCTTTCGGGCTGATAAAACGTACAATCGGCATCAACAATACCGAGGCGTCCATACGGGTGCTGCCTTTAGCCTGAATGTAAGCTTGCTTTTCTTCACACCAAAAGTTTTCGTAAACATCAATATAGATTTGATCCCTTACAGCACGCCATTGTTCATGGGGATAAGGAAAAGACCGGTGTTCTGCAATTTTTATGGCGCGGTCAATGGCTACCCAGCACATCAGCCTGGAATGCAAAAATTCCTTTTTTTCACCTCTTATTTCCCAGATGCCATGATCAGGGTCTTGCCAGTGGCTGCATACATAATCCACCTGCTTCATCAATTGCTTCCAAAAGCTGAAGGTAATCTGGCCGCCAAACTTATGGTACAAGTAGATGGTGTCAATCATCTCACCATAAATGTCCATCTGTGTTTGCCCTTTAGCGCCATTGCCTATTAAAACAGGTTTCGATTTCTTATAGCCTTCAAATTCGGTAAGTTCCGTCTCTTCCGGTATTTCTTTACCATTCCAAGTGTATAGTAAATGCATGTCACCCTCAATGCAATGCCCTTCTACCCACTTCATAAAGCATTCCGCATCTTTCATGAAACCCAATTGTAAAAACACATACATGGTGAAGGATGAATCACGTATCCAGGCATAACGGTAATCCCAGTTGCGGCTGCCGCCTATAATTTCGGGCAAGCCAAAAGTGGGCGCGGCAATGACCGACCCTTCCTTAAATGAAGTGAGCAACTTTAAAGTAACCAACGAACGCCTTACCGTTTCTACCCAGCGCCCGGTGAAATTGCATTGATTAAGCCAGGTACGCCAATAGCTATACGTCTCCTCGTAACAGTCGATACAAAACTGATGAAAATTGCCACCAAACCCGCTGTTCTCAATATTGCTTTGCAGCACAAAACATACCGTCTCCCCCTCTTTTAATGAGAATTTTTGTTCAACATCATTTCCATTTAATTGAAGGGTTTTATCAGTCCACAAATGCAGTTGTTGCCCGTCGGCCTCAAACACAATCCGGTTTTCATCGGCCAATGATGCTTTATGCAAAAGCTTTGCATAGCCGAAGCGGGGTTTGCAAGCCAGTTCAAAACTAATATCGCCGCGTATGGCTGTTACCTTCCGAACGATAGTCATTACACCACCGTCCTCATCAATCGGCATAAAGTCGGTAAGTTCTGCAATGCCTTCATCTGCAAAAAAGCGGGTCAGCAGTATGGCCGAGTCGGTTAAGTAAATTTGCTTTGATGTTTGATTAGTGAGTTGCGGCTTGATGTTAAAACATCCGCCCTTTTCTTTATCCAGCAGTTTAGCAAACACAGTAGGCGAATCATAGGAAGGCAGACACAAATAGTCAATCGATCCCTGGTTGGATACCAGCGCCACCGTATGCAGGTTTCCTATAATTCCGTAATCTTCAATGTGTTTGTAATCCTGACCGGCCATTAGTTATGTAATTAAGAATTGGATAATGAACAGCACGTATAACGTTCAAAAGGCTTTTTTGTGTAAAATTAATAGCATGTGTAAAAGGCAATCCATTAAACCTGCAAAGAGGGTTAAACTAATAAGGCCACATTGAGTCAAACAAAAAGGCAGGCTTAAACATTGTTGTTTAACATTTTACCGTAACTCTTAAAACTTACACTTATGAAAAAGATGCTTTTCACCTTTTGCAGTATACTCAGCATTATGCTGCTTTTGTCAACCAGTAGTATGGCGCAACACCGCCGCATGAGCTCACGTGCCAAAGGCGCATTAATTGGCGGCGGCGCAGGTGCAGTAGCCGGCGGCTTAATTGGCCACGGCGTAGGCGGTGCACTGGTTGGCGGTGCTATAGGCGCCGGCGGCGGTTATATTATCGGCAATGAACATCACCGTAACGTTGTGAAACGCAGGCAAGCTTATTACCGGGCTCACCACCGCTATGGCCATTCTTACGCTTCACGCCATCATTAATCAATAAAATTGTTTCAATAAACAAACACTAAGCCTGTAATATGAATTCATATTACAGGCTTATTTTATTTTAATGCTATGGCTGATATACAAATTTTGAAAAAAGAGGATTTATCTAACCGCAAATATTTGCTGCAAAGCATCAGCTATTTGAAATATAACAAGCAGGGCGAGGCGCATGAAATGAAGGCCGAGGTATATTTCAGGCCGGATGCGGTTGCAGTGCTTTTATACAACCCTGCCGAGCAAAAATTTCTGCTTACTCAACAGTTCAGAATGCCGGTGTATTTAAACACGAGCGACACTGGCCACCTTACGGAAGCCTGTGCCGGGCTGATTGACGAAGGCGAAGCACCTGAGCAAACTGCCATTCGCGAAGCGGAGGAAGAAACGGGTTATAAAATTGCAGCTCCGGTAAAAATTGGGCAGGTATACACCTCGGCCGGTGGAATCACTGAATTGCTGCACCTGTTTGTAGCAACATACGACCGCAAACAACAGATAAGCGAAGGCGGTGGCGCTGAGGGCGAAGGAGAAGATATTACCCTGATTGAAATTTCTTATACCGAAGCGAAGCAGCTATTGCAGCAAGGCGAAATATTAGATGCTAAAACCATGATTTTACTGCAACATTTCTTTTTATTTACGTATAATCACGAAAAGTAAGCACAGTTGGCACAAACGGGTATATTTACGTTGCCAGTTATCCATCTGCCCGTCGCGCAGTTAAAACCGACTTCATGTTCAAAAACGTAATTATTGCTTTTTTTTGCCTTTTACAAGCAGGTATTGCTTTGTCTCAGCCGGCAGATACACTGGTACCGGCAAGAAAACGGCGTAATGATACTTTAAAACATATACTCCCTGACACCACTTATCAAAAAGATTTAATTGATATTTTCAAAAAGATTTTTGATATGAACAAGTATAAAGCCAGGAGCCAGCCCAATAAAAAGCTTTATTTTTCTGTTCTGCCTTCGGCGTCATCCATCCCGGGCGGTGGCATCGCTATCATCACCTCTACGGCAGCAGGATTTTATTTGGGAGACCGAAAGACGACAAATATCTCTACGGTTTCCTTCACACCCTATTATAATTTTTCTAACCGTTATGGATTGCCTGTTCGTTCAAATATTTGGTTAAAGAACAACAACTGGCTGATTAGTGCTGATACCCGTTTTATGGTGCTCCCACAGTACACCTGGGGACTGGGCGGAAATACGCCCGAAGACCACCGCCTGTTTGTTGATTACAGGTATATCCGTTTGTATGAAAGTGTGCTGAGGCGCATTACCCCTTATTTTCTGGCAGGTATAGGTTTCGATATGGATTACCGTATCAACATTGAATCTGAAGACGGAGGAAACGATTTACAACACTTCAGCGGTTACATGCTGGGTACACGCCATGGGCAAAATACGTTTTCATCAGGGCCAACCATCAATCTACTTTATGATACGCGCAATAATGATTTAAACCCGCTTCCGGGCGTTTATGCCAATATCATTTACCGTTACAATGCCGAAATATTCGGCAGCAGCCGCGAGTGGCAGTCACTGTACGTTGATTTCAGAAAATACATTGCCTTAAGTCATACCCATAAGCAAAACACCCTGGCTCTGTGGACATACTACTGGACTACGCTTAGCCGGGGGGCGCCCTATCTCGACTTACCTACGTTAACCTGGGATTCATTTAACCGGTCTGGCCGCGGCTTTGAAATGAACCGCTATCGCGGCCGGGGTTT
>CAXTCH010000286.1:0-5051 GCA_964241945.1 uncultured Mucilaginibacter sp. | reverse complement strand
GTATAAAAATCATCCGCTAGGCAACAACATACTGGGTACCGAAGCATCGGTAAACCGGCTTAAGCGCGAAAATATCAGCCATTTCATCGAACAGAATTACAATACCCACGAAATGGTGTTTGCGGTATTTGGTAATTACGACTTCAACAAGCTTGTTAAAATCACCGGAAAATATTTCGGCCATATCAAAGCCAATACTGCAGCCAGGCAGCGGGTACAGCCAACGGTAAGCAAGCCAGAAGTATTAAGGCATAAAAAGCCTATTTCGCAGTTGCATTGTGTAATGGGCATTCAAACCTACCCAACAGCACATCATCACAGAAACGGATTATTGCTGCTCAATAATCTGCTGGGCGGCATGGGCATGAGCAGCCGTTTAAATCTCGAAATCAGGGAAAAATACGGCATTGCTTATACCATCGAATCCAACTACACCCCGTTAACGGATACCGGCATCTTCAATATTTATTTCGGTACCGATGCAGAGAAGGCAGACAAAGCGATCAAACTCATATACAAAGAGCTCCGTAAGCTGCGCGACAACAAATTAGGTACCTTACAACTGCACCGCGCCAGGCAAAAATTTACCGGCCAGATTGCCCTGGCCGAAGAAAACCGCCTGAGCTTAATTTTAAGCATGGCCAAAAGCTTACTGGATTTTAATTACATAGACAGCTTAGACGAAGTGCTGGCCAAAATTAACGCGGTAACCGCAGAAGAACTGCTGACCATCAGCAATGAAGTGCTTGACGAAAACCGGCTGACTACTTTGATTTTTGAGCCCAATGAGTAATCACTTTATGCGGTGTAGGGAAATGACATATATCGGGTAAGCTACCATCAAATTACCGCCGCTATATTAACTTATGTAAAATATTTTAAACTTTTACTTTTTAACTGGCGTATAATTTCTCACTTTCGCGAGCGTTAGAGCGAGAGCTATTGTTTATGAGAGTTGCGTTTAAAAGCATTGTTGGGGCGGCTATGTTGCTGTTGCCCCTGGTTTCCTGTTCACATAAAAAAGAGAGCACTACAGCGGCCAGTATCCCCTTTGATACCCGCTCCCTGCTTTACTATAATCCCAAAACTGCCGACCGTAAAATTGATGCCTTTGTGCAAAATCTACACAACAAGCGCGGCTTTAACGGCAATATTTTGGTAGCTAAGGACGGCAAAATTATTTATGAAAACTCCATTGGCTGGGCCGATTACCTGCGCCGCGACAGCCTGAACATCGACTCCAAGTTTCAGCTGGCTTCGGTAAGCAAACCGTTTACCGGTACCGCCATACTGATGCTGTATGAGCAGGGAAAACTACGACTGGACGATAGCGTACAAAAGTTTTTCCCTGATTTTCCGTACCATGGCATTACCGTAAAAATGCTGCTTACCCACCAAAGCGGCATGAACAATTATCAGTATGCGTTTGAAAAAATCTGGGATCAGCATAAGCCAATGTACAATAATGATGTACTGAATTTATATGCGCAGTACCATCCGCATCCTTACAATAAACCAGGGCAAACTTTCTTTTATAACAACTCCAATTTTATGGTGCTGGGCGCTATTGTTGAAAAAGCTTCAGGCGAGCCTTTCGCCAAATTTATGAAGGAAAATATTTTTGATCCATTGGGCATGAAGAATACCGTAGTATATTCAAAAGCAAAAGACACCAAGGTACCCACCAACGTTTGGGGATATGACCACATCTGGCGCCGCTCGGTGGTACCTAACTATCTGGATGGTGTTATTGGTGATAAGGGCGTGTACTCTACCGTAAAAGACATGTACCTGTTTGACCAGGGTTTGCAAAAAGGTAAGCTGCTGAAAGCCGAGACGATGAAAATGGCCTATGCTCCTTCATACCCCGAGCCTAAGCACCACAAACATTTTAATTACGGCATGGGTTGGCGCTTGTTTGAAGAAGACAATGGTCAGGAAGTTATTTATCACACTGGCTGGTGGCACGGGTTTCAGAACATTTTTGTACGCGATTTAAACAACCATGTCACTATTATCGTGTTAAGTAATGTATTTAATGGCAGCATCGCCCAGTTAGATGATTTGTACAAAATGGTGGGCATGCCGGTAATCCGCAAGGGAGCCTACGCTGATTAACTGATCTTAAAAACATTAATCCTATGTTCGATAAATTATTTGAAGCACAGCAAAAAGCCGCCGAGGCCAAAAAACGCCTGGATGCCATTACGGTAACCGGCACTGCCGAAGGCGGTAAAATTACGGTAACTGCCAATGGCAACAAAGTGGTGCAATCCGTAAGCATTGAAGAAAACTTTTATCAGGACGCAGATAAAGAAGAATTGGAAGAGCTGCTGGTGGTAGCGCTTAATAAAGCTTTGGAACAAGCTGAAAATGCCAGCCAAAGCGAAACTGCCGCCATGGCCAAAAATATGTTCGGCGATTTAGGTGGCATGTTTGGCCAATAAAGCCGTCCTATTCCATTATACTCAGTAACAGCGTTAAATGCCTGATGATTCAACAGGTGTTAACGCTGTGGTAGTTTATAAGCATCTTGTTAACCCGTTCATGTCATCAACTACCCAGTAAGCGTCAATTTTTGCAGCGCTACGCCTTGCCATTTTAGTTTTAAGTAGTACATTTACTTTTAACCTTTTAATCCTGGTTCCTCAGCGGGTTTAAGGCGACTAACCAATTATACACCTATGCAAAGACGGGCATTTGTTTACTTGTCCTCGGTTACGGCTATGGCCTTAACCTTACCGGCGCTTACAGGATGCGGTCCGTCCGGGCATGAAAAAGCCACTGCCCAACCTTTCGTTTTTTCGCGTCTTGCTGATGTGGATACCATAGTGCAAACTGGCCTGGCGTATCGTAAAGCTATTCCGCAGGAGGATAATCAGCAAAAGCTTACCGATCTGCTTTTAACCGGCAACCATCTTAACACGTCGTCCGCTCCCGAGGTAATCTGCACTGCACTCAACAATAAAGTAACCGAAGACTTCAGGCTGGGCCGCATTGTTACAATAAAAGGCTGGGTGATTTCAGTAACCGAAGCCCGCCAGTGTGCACTATTTTCATTCCTAAAATTGTAAGCCATAACCGCGCTATGCATATTGATGCCAGAGCTTTACCCGATCATACTTTAATTGAAGGCGACCTTTGCATTATCGGAGCCGGTGCAGCGGGCATCAGTATGGCGCTGGAATGGATGAACACGCCTTATAAAGTAATTCTGCTGGAAGGCGGCGGCTTCGAATACGAGCAAGCCATGCAGAATTTATATAAAGGTAAGACTACCGGCCAGCGCTATTATGCCCTTGACTCGGCACGACTGCATTACTTTGGCGGCACTACCGGACACTGGTCGGGCTACTGCGCTCCTTTTGACACTATTGATTTTGAAGAGCGTGACTGGATACCGCATAGCGGATGGCCCATTAAGCGGGAAGACTTAGACCCTTTTTACAGCCGTGCACAACCCCTGCTCGATTTAGGCCCTTACCACTATGATCTTGCTTACTGGCAGCAACAGGATGCCGGGTTGAAATCATTGCCTTTTGATCCGGCAGTGGTTACCAATAAGATGTGGCAGTTTAGTCCGCCCACACGTTTTGGCAAAAAATATAAGGATACTATTGTTAATGCACCTAACATTCACTTGTACACTTATGCCAATGTAACCCAAATTGCAGCCAATGAGCCGGTAACGCAGGTTACAGAAGTGACTGTTAAAAACCTGGCTGGCAAGCAGCATACGGTCAGGGCTAAATACTTTGTAATGGCTTGCTGTTCGATTCAAAACGCCAGAATGCTGCTCGCTTCCAATCAGCAGGTGCCCAACGGCTTAGGCAATGACCATGATCTGGTAGGCCGCTATTTTATGGAGCATGTAGAAATCAAATCGGCAGAGCTATGGCTTACCCAGCCCGAGTTTTTGAAGCTATATGCGATGGATTTCGGCAAGACCAGGTATCGCGCCGAAATAGCCATCAGCGCCGAGACGCAGCAAAAGCATAAAATATTAAACGGTACAGCCTCCCTGTTGCCGTTGGAGATAGCCAGGCAACAGCAGCCGATGATTGACATTTGGACCGGCAACCAGGACCAGCGGCAACGCAATTTAGCTAAGCTTGCGGATAATGAAAACAAGGTCAACGCTAAAAACGGTTACCGATCCTATGAATTATTTACCCGTATTGAGCAGGCCCCTAACCCCAACAGCCGGGTTACCCTCGACACCGAAACCGATGCTCTCGGCGTAAGGCGCGCCATGCTGCACTGGGAATTAACGCCTTTAGAAAAACGGAGCATCCGTACCATTTATGAAATTATCGGGCAGCAATTAGGTATCGCCTCCAAAGGAAGGGTACGCCTGATGGATTATTTGCAGGATGAAAACGATAACCGCTGGCCCGAATTTACCGGCGGCGGCTGGCACCACATGGGCACTACCCGCATGAGCGCCGACCCGAAGCAAGGCGTGGTAGATGCCAATTGCAAAATACACAGCCTGCAAAACCTGTATGTAGCCGGAGCGGCCTGCTATGCTACTGCTGCAGCGCCTAATCCTACATTGACAGTCGTGGCCCTTACCCTGCGGCTTTCCGATCATTTAAAGAAACTGGCAGCGCAGCGCTTTGCCTAATTATTTGAACATCGAGATTTGCTACGGGTATGTAAGTTATCTGCTTTTTTCAAACCGCAAATTCCTTACTCTGCTACCTGAATACTTAAAGCCGGCTAACTTTCCTCGAGCGTCCCTGTAAAAATGAAATTTTCCCATATCACCCCAAAAATCGTCCTTAATAAATGTATTGAGCTCCATGTCGCCCAAGCGGAACTGGTGTAATACCAGCTTCCCGTTCTTTACCATTGCTTTATATTCGGTTTCCATCTCATTGCTGTAATATATGCCTGCATATTCAGCAAGGTTGGTAGTAGTGGGCGCATAAGGCGCAAACCGAAAGCCTTTGCTATCCCGGAAAGTAAATGAATTAACCACGCCGTTGACTGGTTTTGAAAAGGTAACCGGAAGTCCTGCTATATTTAAAAAGAAAGACGTATCTGAT
>CAXTCH010000285.1:3805-5056 GCA_964241945.1 uncultured Mucilaginibacter sp. | reverse complement strand
GTTAAAAGCAGTCAGCGGGCAATTGCCGCCTATGGGTACTCAGGACTTTAATCTTTCAGCTAATATCGGCAGTAATACAACTTCTGTAACATCGAGTGTATCATCTGTTAAGGAAAAAAAGTATGAAGAACAGTTTAAAGCTGGTAAACATCAGGGATTGGATGAATGGTATGATTATAATCAGGCAATGCAGGTTTCAAAAGAGTTAAAGAAACCTATACTGATTGATTTTACTGGCTGGAATTGTGCTAACTGCCGTAAAATGGAAGCAAATGTTTGGACTGACCCTCGGGTACGTGAGCGTTTGCAAAACGACTTTGTTATGTTGGAATTGTATGTAGATGATAAAACTGAACTGCCTGTTTCAGATCAATTCACCTCAACCTTCAGCGGAAAAAAAATAACTACCATCGGAGCTAAAAATAGCGACTATGAAGCTTCGAAATTTAGTGTAAATTCGCAGCCTTATTACGTTATCATTGATGCCCGGGGCAAGGTACTGGTACCGCCACAGGGCGCTAACTATAGTGTAGATAATTATATTCAGTTTTTAGACGGTGGCAAAGCCGCTTATCAAAACGAAAAATAATGACCCAGATAAAAAATATAGGTGTGTATACTTCGGGCGGCGACTCGCCCGGCATGAACGCCGCCATCCGAGCGGTAGTGCGAACGGCATTGTATTATAACTTAGAGGTAACCGGCATACGCCGCGGCTATGAAGGCATGATTAACGGCGATATGCTGCCCATGGACCGCCGTTCGGTAGCCAATATTGTGCAGCGCGGGGGCACTATCCTGAAAACCGCACGCAGCCTGGAGTTCCGCCAGCCGGAAGGCCGTAAACTGGCTTATGAGCAATTAAAGAAGCACAGGGTGGATGCCCTGGTAGCTATCGGCGGGGATGGTACTTTTACCGGTGCCAAGGTTTTTGGCCATGAATTCGATATTCCGATTTTGGGCCTGGCCGGAACCATTGATAATGATTTGGTAGGTACTGATTTTACCATAGGGTATGATACCGCCATTAATACCGTAATTGATGCGGTAGACAAGATACGCGATACAGCTGAGTCGCACGACCGTTTGTTTATTGTAGAAGTAATGGGCCGCGATTCCGGATTAATTGCTTTGCGTACCGGTATTGCTTCCGGCGCTGAAGCGATCCTAATCCCTGAAACCAAAACTGATATTAACCGACTGTACGAGCGTTTGGATACCGGTCGTCGGGATAAATCCTCCAAAATTTTA
>CAXTCH010000285.1:0-3795 GCA_964241945.1 uncultured Mucilaginibacter sp. | reverse complement strand
TTATCTGTGGCCGAGGGCGAAGAAGCTGGCGGCGCGTTTGAAATTGGTAAACTGGTAAAAGAGCGTTACCCGAATTACGATACCCGCGTATCGGTGCTGGGCCACATGCAGCGCGGCGGCTCGCCCACCTGTATGGACCGCGTACTGGCCAGCCGTGTAGGTGTTGCAGCCGTAGAGGGTTTAATGGCAGGCCGCAGTAACGAAATGGTAGGCATTATTAACAATGAAATTACCTACACCCCGTTTGAAAACGCCATTAAGCATACAGTAGATGTAGATACCAATCTGCTGAAAATAGTAGAGATTCTTTCGCTGTAAATTCTACTGTATTCTTATACCTGCCCCGTCATTCCAGTTAATAAAAGAAATCTTTTGCAGTGTACATCTGCTCCAAACGATTTCTTTTGTTAACTGGAATGACAGGAGGGTTGTTTTTATTCCGCTTCCTCCGCCTCATCGCTCATAAACGTTTTGTTTACAATCTGGCGTATCACGTCATCCAGTTCATGGCTTACCTCGTGGATGTGGGAGAGCACCTCATGATTGGCCGGGTTACTCAAGTTTTGCATATCCAGTACACTCACCAGTCCCATTAACGTAGCCACTGGCCGCCGTAGCTCGTGTGAACTGATGGAGGCAATGCTGCGCAGGCGCTGATTTTGCTGTAAAAGGGCTTTCCCCACCTTTAATCGTTTGGTAATATTACGGGCAAAGCAGCCTGCACCGGTTACCTCGTTATGCTCATCAAAAATAGGATTGAAAAATATTTCGAAATAAAGCAGGGCATCTTTTTGAGGATGGGTGTACTGCCGTTTTACCGAGAAGCGCTGCCCATTGAGCGCCTTATCATAATAGCTATCCCATTCTTCGGTATGTTCATCAGGGTAAGCGGTTTGTGAGGCATCTATCACAGCTTCCTGTTTATGTTGGGCAATGGAGTTTTCGTTTACCCATTTGCGGTAGGCGCTGTTGGCAAACACATACTTTTTGTCTTTATCTACAGACCATATCAAATCGTGCGTGTTATTAATCAGCGCCTCGAGGTTGTATTTGGTCCAGGCGGCCTCTTTTCCTGCCTGCATTTCGGCGGTAATGTCACGCACAATTACTGTCAGGCCTTCGTGCGATGGGTACACCGTACCGCTAAACCACATCCGGCGGCGTTTAATGTAATCGGTAAAAGTTTCTTTCGAGTTATCATTAAGCGCCTTGATACAGGCCTGTTGAAAAGAAGTGTAGCGCAGCAGCGGGAATACCTGCCAGATGGATTTACCGATTATTTCATCCCGCCCTCTGCCGGTTAACTTTTCAAAAGCCTTGTTTACCCGGATAATCTTCTCGTACTTATCCAGAATGAAGAATAAGTCGGTAATACTGTCTACATAAAAGTTCAGCTTATCCAATAAGTCCTGGGCTTGTTTTTGGGCCTTTACCTGCTCTGTCATTTCCATGCCCACACCCTGCACTTCTCTTACCGAGCCCTCGTGATTAATAATGGCGGCGCAATTAAACTCTATGTAATGTATACTGCCATTCTTGGCGATTTTACGATGCCGGAAATGAAAAACCTTGCCCGGCTGCGCCAGGCAATTTTCAAATATGTTCAGGGCTAAAGGCACATCTTCGGGTACGGTAATATAAGTAATCGGCTTTCCAACCAATTCGGTTACCTCATAACCTAATATTTGCGCATAGCTGGTATTGAAATAAGTATAAAATCCCAGGCTGTTAATGCGGAAAGCCAGGGTTGACTGTGCGTTTACCAACGAATTCAGAAACCAGATGCGCTGCTCGGCAAACTCCTGATAGGTAATTACATCAGTAATATCTTTGAGTATATGGAGCCGGATACGCTGGCAGGAGCCGTCCTGTATAAAAAAAAGCTGTTTATCCTGCACCCATTTAGTTTGCAGGGAAGGAGTAACGATACGGTAAGTCAGTTCCTGCTCGCTGGGTGCGGTTAATTGCCCGGCAGCAGCAACAATATTATCCTTGTCGCGCGGGTCAATCAAGCTTTCCCATAAGTTAGGCATGCGGGAAAGTCCGGCACACGAATAACCCAATATATCTTCAGCAGCCGGATTCATATATATACAGCGCTGCTGGTCAACATCAAACGCCAATACGGCATCCTTTAATGCTGACAATATATACTCAAACATAGGTTTAGTATTAGGCTCTACTCCGCAATCTTCATCAAACGCCACGATACAGACTTATAAGTAAGGGATTTAACGCTCTGTACTCTCAATTGGTTTACAATTTAGTGCATTTTTAAAAAATGTCAAGTAAAATTATTGCTTATATTGTAAAGGCCTTGTAAAAGCAAAATTGTGATAGTGAAACACTTGCAATAAACTTTGCTATTGTTTATCTTTGCAGCCCCGCAGAAAGATCTCCGGGGCTCATGTTGAATACATAAAGAAAAGAAAATGGCAACTAAGATCAGATTGCAAAGACATGGTAAAAAGGGCAAACCGTTTTACTACATTGTGGTAGCCGATGCACGTGCTCCAAGAGATGGCCGCTTTATTGAGCGTGTAGGTTCATACAACCCTAACACCAACCCGGCTACCATTAACATTGATTTTGACAAAACCCTGGAATGGGTAAGCAACGGTGCACAGCCTACTGATACCTGCCGCGCTATCCTGTCATACAAAGGGGTAATGTACAAAAAGCACCTGCAGGGCGGTGTAACCAAAGGCGCCTTAACCCAGGAGCAGGCCGATCAGAAATTTACTGCCTGGACCGAGCAAAAAGAAGGTAAAATTACCGGTAAAAAAGACAGCTTAACCAACGCTAAAGAAGAAAGCCGCAAGGCTGCTTTAGCTGCTGAAGCTAAAAAGAAACAAGACAGAGCTGCGGCTATCGCTGCCAAAAATACGCCTCCTGCTGCAGAAGAAGCCCCGGCTGAAACTACAGAAGAAGCTCCGGCTGAGTAATTTTAATGCTCATATGAATTTGCATAGCGAAGCGCCTTTAAAGCGCTTCGCTATTGTTGTTTAATAGCTAAAGCATTTTATGAAAATTGAAGATAGCTTCAGGATAGGTACCATTTTAAAAACCCGCGGATTAAAAGGCGAGCTGCAAATGTATACCGACTTTGAAGGTTTGGAAAAACTGAAATTTACGTCGCTGTTTATTGATGTAGCCGGTAAGCTGGTGCCTTATCTTATCCAATCCATTAAATACCCGATGGCCAATACTGCTTTTATTTACCTGGAAGATGTAAGCACCATTGAAAAAGGGACCCTGCTGGCCAGGAAAGACGTATACCTGCCCAATAAGCTGAAACCTAAAAAGAAAAAAGAAGGCTTTACTCTTAAAGACCTCAAAGGATTTACTGCCATTGACGAGCAGAAAGGCGAACTCGGTGAGATTATCGAGGTAGAGGATTATCCGCAGCAAATTATTGCTACCGTGCATTATCAGCACCGGGATATTATGTTCCCGCTAAATACCGAGCTTATTAAAGGTATTGATGTAGAGAACGGCGAAGTGTACATCGATTTGCCCGAAGGATTGCTGGATGTATATCTGAGTTAAAATTATTGTCAAGTTTATTTGACTTTTGTCAAGTTTGTTTTACATTTGGATAAATCAAACTTGATACTATGAAAACACGTTTTTTATTTCCTGCACGTTACCGTGTCATCGGATGGATTTTATTCATTTCGGGATTATTGTTTTACTGCATAGATATGCATTATTCACTTAATCTGCTGATATGGCATAATTTCAGGCATTTGTTTCATAGCTCACTAAATAATGATGAATGTCTTGACGATGAAC
>CAXTCH010000284.1:0-5068 GCA_964241945.1 uncultured Mucilaginibacter sp. | reverse complement strand
CAATCCATGCGCCGGAAAAAAGCTATCCTGCTGATAACCCTCATGTGGGTTACCACATTTTGCTATGCAGGCAGTTCTCTGCAAAAAATCCTGAAAATTTATCCTGCCCCTCAGGGTGCGTTGCTGAATCCTGCCTTCCGGGTAAGTGTTGATGCCAGGCCGGTAGCCGTTTACTTGGCCAAAGTAGGCGCAGCAGATGCACAAAGACGTTTTAAAGCGGTGGATGACATCCTGCATTCGGATACCTATTATGACGTAGCCGGCTTTGCCTGTTTTGACTTACAAGGGAGTGCAACCGTTACCGTTTCGGTACCACAAGCAGTAAAAACAGCAAAAATATTACCCACCTCGGCCGGAATTAGAGCCAGATTATCGGGTCGCTCCATTTCATTTACCGTATCAAAGCCGCAAAACTTAACCATAGAGATCAACGGCGAAACGGTAAAGTCTTTACACCTGTTTGTTAACCCGGTAGAAACGCATACCCCTTCGCCTAAAGATCCCAACGTAATTTATTTCGGTCCCGGCATTCACCAGGTAAGTCACATGGTAATTGGCGATAACAAAACGGTATATGTAGCCGGCGGGGCCATTGTACAGGCGGTAATTGATCCGCATGAAGGATTTAACACCGAACCGGTAGGACTCAGGAATTATTCACCCACCTTTGAGCTGCGCGGCAACCACATTAAGTTTACGGGGCACGGTATTATTGATGCCAGCCTGTGTACCACTCATGCCCGCAACATGATTTTTATGCACGGTAACAACATCCGGCTGGACGGTGTGGTACTGCTGAACGCTACGGTATGGACGGTTCCTATCCGCCAGTGTACTGATGTAACTGTCAGCAACATTAAGATTTTGGGTTACCGCGGCAATACCGACGGCATCGACATCTGCAACAGTCACAACGTTACGGTAGATAAATGCTTTGTAAGAACCAACGATGACTTGATTGTGATTAAAACGGAACTGGGTGAGGGTCCGTCGGACCATATTGTGGTTAAAAACTGTGTGTTATGGAACCAACTGGCCAATGCTTTAAGCCTGGGCGCCGAACTGCGGCACGACGTAACAAATGTGCTGTTTTCCAATTGCGATATCATACATGATTACAGCCGGGCCTGGTGCCTGCGCATCTTTCACAGCGATGCAGCTATGATTAGTAATGTTACTTTCGATCATATCCGGCTGGAGGAAGCGCACCAGTTTATTAACCTATGGATAGGCAAATCGCCTTACGAATCCTACGATAAAGGTTTCGGGCATATCAAAAACGTGGTATTCAGTAACATCAGCGCCCATGGCGCTCCGCTAAATATTGATGTTACCGGCGCTGGCGATCAGAATAAAATTGAGGATGTATACTTCAAAAACATAATGCTGAATGGTAAACTACTTACTCGTGATGTTGTTAGAAACAACCCTTTTGTAAGTAATATTGTGGTACAACCTTAATGATACCATAAGTTTTACTCCCTTTGTTTTTAAAATAGCTGATTTTTAAAAGGGTTATTATATTTTTATAATTCAGAAATAGTAATTGTTTCCGCTAACCAATGCAAGTTTTAGTTAATAGCTGGCTCTTGTAATCATACGCTGCAAGAACCTCAATAATTGATGAAGACATTTAAGCTTGTACTAACGCTACTGTTTGTATTTACTTCTTTTTTACTAAAGGCACAAATTACGGTAACGGCCGACTCGAGTACTATTGGCCAATATAATGTACTGGAGCTTACCATTAATCATCCGGTAAATTATGCCAATAACTGGGATGCGGTTACCATCAATGCCACCTTCAGCGGACCGCAAACCATCGCGGTTAACGGCTTTTACTTTGATAACAATACCTGGAAGGTGCGCTTTGCACCGCCCCAAACCGGTAACTGGACTTATAACATTTCCTTTATCACGCCTGATAAAGGCACTTACACCGCCAAAGGAAGCTTTGTCTGCGTCCCCTCCGATACCAAAGGCTTTTTGAAACGGCATCCCACCAATCCCTTCCGGTTGGTATATGCCGATGGCTCCCTGTTTAACGGACTGGCTTTTGAAGATTGCGTGTATGACTTTAACGGCAATGGTTACCCATTGGATGATTTTGGATTTGACGGCGGCCATCTGACCTCTACTTATACCGGTACTTATATTAAGCTTGACCCTTATATGAAGGCCTATGGCGCTAATGGCGCAGGTTTTAATTTATACCGGTGGACTACCGACAATTGTTCGTTCCGGTTGTGGAGCAGCATCACCACAACCGGTAACGCCTATAATGTGAATGAAGGAAAATGGGGAGATACGCTGGTGCGTTCATTACGCAGCAATAATGTGCGGATATGGCTGACTTTTTTTAACCATCCGATACTCAGCAACATAAATGGTAGTACACCGCTGGAAGATGCTGCGCTGAAAAAATTCATCAATTACGTAGTGGCACGCTATGGCGCCTATACGGATATATGGGAACTTTTTAACGAATCCACCGCTTCCGATTATTATGTCAATCTGATCACCAATTATGTCCGCTCCATTGATCCGTATAACCGGATGATTTCCATCAGCGATCCCCAGCCTAAAAACCCGAACATTGACATTATCGCCCCGCATTGGTATCAGAAAGAATCGGAACTGGAAAGTGATGCGGTAACCACCGGAAGGATCATCCCGCTGAAAATTTATAATAAGCCTATCATGTTTGGCGAGCAGGGAAACTCAGTTGCCAATTGGGACACCTTGTCGGGCTTGCGCATGCGCATCCGTTCGTGGACGGCCTTTTTCTCGGAAGGAACCCTGGTTTTCTGGAACACCTCGTACGGAAAAACTTACAACAACGATTATGCCGCCAACATTTACTTAGGTCCGCAGGAACGGAGCTATATAAAGGCTTTGCATGATTACATTTCATTGGCCGACCCTAATGTGGTATCAGCGCCTATCAACACCCTTAATTCAGGGCAGGTACGGGGGTATGGTTTGCGGTCATCGCAGATTATTATGGGATATTTCCATCATTATGAAAATCATACCTCGGCCGTTACCACCAGCTTTAAATACCGGCTCTTCAGGCCGGGCACTATTTACTGGATTAATCCGGCAGACAACTCTGTTATCTCCACTGCGGCACTGCCTTATGGCGACCAGGTGATTACCTCGCCGCCTTTTACAGTAGATGTGGCCATGCGCATTGCCGTAGATAATTCGCCTTACGCCTTTAATGAAAACGCCAAACTGGATGTCATTCTCTATCCCAACCCGGCAGAATCATCGGTATACATTAACGGTAACTTTAATGGCACCGCAACGGTGGAATTGTACAGCGTATTAGGTCAAAAAATGTTCAGTCAAACCAACGTGGCCAACAACCAAATGCTGAACTTTAACCTGCGCCCAGGGGTATATATTTACAAGATATATACAGATAATAACAATAGGCATACGGTGGGCAAACTGGTAGTACGATAATTGGAGAAGCTCATAGCATTATCATAAAGTTATCGGTGAAAAGAAAGAACATATCACCATCTGAAATTAACATAGGGTTTATATCGGTACCCTACTTTTATGGTAAGTCCATCAGACTTAGCAATAGTTAGCAGTGCCGGTATAACAACCGTCTGCTTAACCTTTATAAGGCAATGGCAGTTACTTACCACTATCCTTTTTAACTTTCAGATGTATCTGTATGACCATCAAAAAATTAATCCTTTTTTTACCTGCACTATGCTTGGCAACATTGGGTTGGGCGCAAAAGCATCAAACTGAGAATGTAATTATTGTAACACTTGATGGAATGCGCTGGCAGGAAGTATTTCGGGGGGCAGATGATGCGCTTATGCATTCCAAGTTTACCGAAGACTCTGCTCAGTTAAAAAAGCGTTACTGGGCACCTACCGCTGAAGAGCGGCGCAAAAAATTGTTTCCGTTTTTATGGTCTGCCGTTGTACCTAAGGGCCAGATATATGGCAACCGCTCTCTAAGCAGCAATGACGAGGTGGCTAACAGCTATCATTTCTCCTATCCGGGATATAATGAAATATTTACCGGTTTTCCGGACAAGAGAATGAACACTAATGATGCCGTGCTGAATCCGAACAGTAATGTGCTGGAATATATTAATCACCAAAAGGGCTTTGAAGGCAAAGTGGCTGCGTTTTCATCCTGGGAGCGTTTCCCGCAGATTTTAAATGTACAACGTTCAGGCCTGCTGGTCAATTCGGGATATATGAATCTTCAGGTACCGAACATGGATGAGCGTTTGAAGTATTTAAATAAACTGCAATACAATGCACCTCATTATCTGGGTGATTCTACACGGCTGGATTTCCTGACCTTTGAATTCGGCAAGGAATACTTGAAGCAATATCATCCGCGGGTGCTGTATATTGCCTTTGATGAAACCGACGATATGGCACATGCCGGCAATTATCCTTTTTATTTAGATCGCGCCCATCAGGAAGACGGCTTTTTGCAGCAGCTTTGGTCGGCCGTGCAGGCGCTGCCCGGTTATCGCGGAAAAACAACTTTGATTATAACCTGCGACCACGGGCGTGGTGATCAACCGTTAGAAAACTGGAGAGACCATGGCGCAGACACCCCGCATTCTGAGCAAACCTGGTTTGCAGTGATTGGGCCAGATACCCCTGCTGCCGGTGAGATGAAGAACACCCAGACCCGCCATGAACAACTGGCCCAAACTATAGCCAGCCTGCTTGGCTTAGATTTTAGTGCAGCTGCCGGCCATCCGGTTGGCACTGCTATTAGCAGTGTTATTAAAACAGGAAAGTAAAATATTTTTTTTCTGTAGCCAGCTAAAAAAATACAATGCTTATTGTAATACAACACGCTTAAATAATCCTCAAACCAGCTGAAAGTTAACCTTTTTATAGATAGAGCATTGTACTACCAATTTATATTTTAGGATATCTTCATTAGGTTCTTTAAGAAAACGCAAAGCCCTTAATTAAATAATTAAGGGCTTTCGCGGTCATTTGAACATTTATGTAAGTCGGGATGGCGGGATTCGAACCCACGACCTCCAGCACCCCATGCTGGCGCGATA
>CAXTCH010000283.1:0-5091 GCA_964241945.1 uncultured Mucilaginibacter sp. | reverse complement strand
TTTATGTCCTGGGCATGGGCAACTGTTACGAAAACCAATGAAAGTAAAAGCAGAAAGGAAGTTTTCATGACCTGATAAAATTTGAGTTAACCCTGTCGAAATAAGTGGCAAAATTTATCATCAATAAGACGAGCCGGTAATGGAATCGTTTAATGATTAACAGTAATTTAATCACACCCATTGTAACCTCATCTTTACCGCATTTCCCTCACAAACTCTTCCATCGCCTTACCCGGATCCGCCTGCTTCATGAAATTCTCGCCGATGAGAAATCCGCTGAAGCCGGCCTGTTTTAAATCTTTGATGATGGCAGGGTCGCTAATGGCGCTTTCGGATACTTTTAAAAATTCATCAGGGATATGCTGCGCCAACTGAAAAGAGGTTTCTACCGATACACTGAAATCAGCCAGGTTACGGTTGTTGACGCCGATGGCATCCAGGTTTGGGTCTATACTGCGTTCCAGTTCTTCGAGGTTATGTACTTCGAGCAGCACGCTTAACTCCATGCCTTTGGCCAGGGCCGCAAACCGTTTAATTTGCCCGGGGGTAAGGATGGCGGCAATGAGCAAAATTACATCTGCACCTATGGCCTTGGCTTCCACAATCTGGTATTCATCAATCATGAAATCCTTGCGAAGGATAGGAATTTCGTTAACGCGGCGGGCTTTGGTTAAATCGCGCTTTTTGCCCATAAAAAAATGGTTATCGGTAAGCACGGATAGCGCCGATGCCCCGGCGGCATTGTAAGCTTGGGTAACTTCCACTACGTCGGCATCGCCATTAATTACTCCTTTCGAGGGCGAACGCCGCTTAAACTCGGCAATAATGCCGGTACGGGCCGGGTCAGTTAAAAATTGTTTCAGCGAATAAGGCGTACGGTGAAAATGCTCGGCTTCTTCCAGCTTGGTATAGGAGAAACGCCGCTTCCCGGCTTCTACTTCTGTCTTTTTATATTGAACAATGCGATCTAAAATGGTCATAAAGGCCCTGAATTATAAAGCACCTGTCATTGCAAGGAACGAAGCACTGATAGGGTGGTGGTATACTTATCAAAATTAATATTTATTGTTAAACTCTGCCTTTCTTATCAAAACGGAGAACTTTCTAACCAGTTTTTTAACATCGCCTTTCCGTGCTCTGTCAATACCGATTCGGGGTGAAATTGTACGCCGCATACATCAAAGTGCTTATGGCGCAGCGCCATGATGGAATTGTCTTTCTCATCCACCGCCGTGATTGTAAGCTCAGCCGGCAAGTCTTCGGCGTTTACTACCCATGAATGGTAGCGGCCTACATTGAGGGTATCAGGTAAGCCTGCAAACAGTTGCTCAGTGGCTTCCGTTACTTTTACCGGTGTGGCAATACCATGCAGGGGCCGGCTCAGGTTGTGCAATGTGCCGCCAAAGGCTTCGGCAATGGCCTGTTGGCCCAGGCAAACGCCCAAAATGCTCTTGCTCGGCGCGTACTCCTTAATTACATCCAGCAGCAGGCCCGCTTCGGACGGTACGCCAGGGCCGGGAGATAAAATAATTTTATCAAAGGCGGCCACATCTTCCAGCTTAAACTGGTCGTTGCGCCATACTTCGCACTCCTGGCCAAGTTCGTTTACCAGATGCACCAAATTGTAGGTGAAGGAGTCGTAATTATCTATAATGAGTATTTTCATTTTTATCGTTTTATTCTTTTACCGTGCTTCAGAAAAAGGGTTGATTAATAGCTTGCTTTATGCACGTAGACTGAAGTCTACGTGCATAGTCGTTCGAAGTCAGGAGACTCCAAACAGCGAGTGTAGCTTTTAAAAATTCTATCTGCACATCCGTAATCTGCACATCTGCTCACAGTTCTTCGGCCAGCTCCATTGCCCTGCGTAGCGCGGCCACTTTATGGTTTACTTCGTTCAGCTCACTTTCGGGCACCGAGTCGGCCACAATACCGGCGCCGGCCTGGTAATGCAGGGTATTGTTCTTGCTCAAAAACGAACGGATCATGATGGCATGATTAAAATCGCCGTTGAAGCCCAGGTAACCGATAGCCCCGCTATAAAAGCTGCGCTTGGTATTTTCATTTTCATCAATAATTTCCATTGCCCGGTATTTAGGCGCACCGCTTAAGGTGCCGGCAGGAAAGGTATCGGCCACAATTTTAAACGATGGTACGCCCGGTTTGAGTTTGCCGCTTACTTTAGATACGAGGTGAATAAGGTGCGAATAGTATTGAATCTCTTTAAACGCTTTCACCTCCACCTGCTCGCAGTGGCGACTCAAATCATTGCGGGCCAAATCCACCAGCATCACGTGTTCGGCCGATTCTTTAGGGTCGTTTTCCAGCTGACGGGCCATTTCGGCGTCTTTGATATCATCGCCTGTGCGCCTGAAGGTGCCGGCAATGGGGTGGATGGTGGCTACGCGGTTTTTGATGGTAATTTGTGCCTCGGGCGACGAACCGAAAATGCGGAAGTTGCCGTAATCAAAGTAAAACAGATAAGGCGAGGGGTTGATGGAACGCAGCGCCCGGTACACATTAAACTCATCGCCGCTGAACTGCCTGGAAAAACCGCGCGATGGTACGATCTGGAATACGTCGCCCCGGTAAATGTGCTGCTTCATCTTTTCCACAATGCGGATAAACTGCTCATTGCTAAGGTTGGACTGCTCATCGCCGCGGGTTTTAAACTGATATTCCGGAAAGTTTTTGTTTTTGATCAGGTACTCCATTTTTTCCAATCCTTCGGCTGCTGTCTGCTCACCCAGCTCATTATGGAAAATATACAGCTCATTTTTAAAGTGATCGATGCCGATAATGTACCGGTAAAAATGGTATTGCATTTCGGGTATCTTGCGTACATCATTTTCGCCGGGCTTTAACTTAATCGTTTCAAAATGCTCAACCGCCTCGTGAGTGAAGTAGCCGAACAGGCCGTTCGAAATAAGTTTTACCGGTGCGGGCGTAGTATCAAAACCGCTTAAAAAAGTATTGATCTCATGCGCCAGGTCAAAGGTACCGGGCTGCAGGTAGGCTTCGGTATTATCGGGGTATTGCATTTTAAGCATGCCGTCCGTCAGCGTCAGTCCGCCGATAGGTTCGCAGCAAATATAACTGGCGCTGTTTTCGCGGCTATGGTAATCCGAGCTTTCCAGCAATAGCGTGTTGGGAAATACATCCCGCAGGCGCAGGTAAATACTCACCGGGGTAGTGGTATCTGCTAATATTTGTTTATAAGTAGTGGTAATGGTAAACTGGTTCATCTGATGTATATAAAAACAAAAAACCCGGCGCTGGTTGTCGCCGGGTTCCACTATTAGGTTTATAATTGTTTAATCTTTCAATTTTATAATAACAACCGGCCGCTATGCTAAGCAGAGCGCCACCAAATATTTGCGGTATGTGTTGTTGTAAAAGTCATTACTGGAAGCAATAGTATGTAAAGAAATTCGTTCTAACAAATTTTTTGTTAAAAAAAGTTAAATCAGGCGGTCACCTGAAAAAATCCTCTGCGGCTAAGCACAATAGCTGCTGAAATAATCACTAAACCGATAATAAAAAATATAGCCACCGTACGGTGCTTGGCTTCGGGGAGCACCAGTTTTTTTGAGCGGCTGTAGCCTATAGTTATCAGCACAATGGCAATCAGCATCATAGTGATGTGTTCGGAGGTCCAGTAACGGGTATCAAAGTTTTTCATGGCTGCGCCGTTGAACTGTACAAAAGGGCTCAAAAAGTAGAGGGCTATACCCAGCAAAAACTGAATATGTACCGAAACCATGGCAAAGAGATTCAGCCGCCGGTTGCTTTCGGTATAAGGCTTTTTACCCAGCCATCCGGACAAGGATTGTACAATGGCCAGTAATACCAGCAAAATAACCAGAAAACGGAACCCGGAATGCAAATGCTTTATAATCTCGTACATGGGATTTTGAATTTTTGCCCAAATATACTAAAAGCGGTTGTTTTACCGGCCTCTACAACCGCTTCCGGTAACAAATCTATACAGGAGTATCAATCTGAAACAGATGTTTTATATACAATGAGTTTTATCAATAAAGTATGATAAAGCCTTAATGAAAAAACTTTTACTTTTCTATTTCGCACTGCCTGTGGCCGGAATGAGGCTATGCCTTACCCTGCGCATCCAATCAATGCGCTTCTAACCAGTTCACACCGGTGCCGATTTCTACCACAATAGGTACTTCGGTAATTAAGGCGGTTTTCATGTGGTGCTCGATGATGGGCTTTACCACTTCCACTTCATGGCGCGGGGCATCAAACACCAATTCGTCATGCACCTGCATGGTCATGCGGGCATCCAGTTTGCGGGCTTTCAGTTCCTGCTGAATGCTGATCATGGCAATTTTAATCATATCTGCCGCCGAACCCTGTATGGGCGCATTAATGGCATTTCGCTCGGCAAAGCCGCGCACGGTGGCATTGGCCGAATTGATATCGCGCAGGTAACGGCGGCGGCCTTTCAGGGTTTGTACATAACCGTTCTCGCGGGCAAAGTTCATGGTATCATTGATATAGCGCTGAATACCGGCATATTTGATAAAGTACTGCTCAATGATATCATTGGCCTCCTTACGCGGAATACCCAGCTTTTGCGACAAACCGAACGACGACTGCCCGTAGATAATACCAAAATTCACCGCTTTGGCATTGCGGCGCTGGGTACTGGTTACTTCTTCAACCGGGATGCCGTAAACCGTAGCTGCCGTAGCGGTATGAATGTCAATATTTTTGGCAAAAGCATCCAGCATGGCTTCCTCTTTACTGATCTCAGCAATCAGGCGCAATTCAATCTGCGAATAATCGGCTGAAACCAATACATGGTTCTCATCGCGCGGAATAAAAGCCTTGCGCACTTCGCGACCACGGTCGGTACGGATGGGAATATTCTGCAGGTTGGGGTTATTGGAGCTTAAGCGCCCGGTGGCGGCCACGGCCTGGTTGTAAGATGTATGTATACGGCCGGTTTTGGGATTAATCATTAACGGCAGGGCATCCACATAGGTAGATTTCAGCTTCAGCAACTGGCGGAAGTCTAAAATATCCTGTGCAATGTCGCTTTTCGCAGCTAATATGGTGAGCACATCT